>DAOUFB010000050.1:0-9861 GCA_034430135.1 Flexilinea sp.
GCCTGTTCAAGAATATAATTAGCGGCAAGGAACTTCCCTAATCTATGGAAAAGTGAAACAGACACCGGGCGAAATTTCGTCTTTTAAGGCAAATTTTAGCGAAGGTGAAAGAGACGTCAGCAAATTTCACGCGATTGGGTTTCACGAGTATAATCAGACCGAGGGTTTAATAAGAAATTTCATGAAACATTGCCTGTCTTGCTACCGGAAAATTCCAAACGATGCGACGCTCTGCCATTATTGTGGTGCGCCTCAAGTGGAGAATGGTTTTCCTAAAACGACAAAGATCCTGCGTTGTCCGAATTGCCTGTCCTATTTGTATACCGAAACAGCGGGCTGCCAGAAGTGCGGTTACGTTCCAACTGGGAAAAAGTCGAGTTCACGTTCGATCCCGCTCATCCTTATCGGAACGTTCTTGATGATTTTTGTCGTTTGGCAGTTGGGTTTTCTCCCTTTTTTACCCTCTCCGGGACATTTAACCGCGGACATCAGCAAGACGGGCGAAGCGCTTCTTCCAGAGGCATTATCGAATCTTCAAATTGTTCCGTTTTTCAACGGTGAAGACGGCAGAAATTCAGACCCAACGCCGACGGTTTACGGCGATTTGGTCATCATTTTAGATACTGAAGCGCCGATTAACGTTCTTGAAACAGAAATTGCGGGTGAATCATTTTTAAAGGGGGCGAATTCAAAGCCAGCGACGGTTGTGCCGATGCTGGATGCGTCGGGTGAATCGCTCATGGCTGGGCTTCCGACGGTGGGAGCGCCGGCTCCGACCGTTCAGCGCGGCAATTCGTCAGTGTCCCCGACGGCGCGTGCGTCCGTTATTCCGAACGAAACAGCAATAGCGGCAATGGAGACCCAAAAACAGACGCAGGACGGCACCGCATCTCCCGCTCTATCCCCGACCGTGACGCTGACTCCGACGGTAGATACGGCGTTTCGCTGTGGCGAAATGCGTCATCAGTTTGACCCCGGACAATCCGGAACGTTGGGCACGATCAGCGGTTCAATTAAGGTTCGCTCCGAACCATCGACGACGTCGACTCAGATGGCGATGCTGCGCCATGGCATGACGTTCATTTTATTGGACGACGAACCGGTTTGCGATGGGACGTATCTCTGGATCAAAGTTTTTCTGATGGATACGAACGAAGAAGGCTGGATCGTAGAGGCGGATCAGCGGGTTTACTGGACTGTCCCGGTCCAGTGAAGCGGACTCAGTCATCAAAACGCCAAGGACGAACGTTTCACCGCAAAGATAGGTTTATCTTCCTAAAAACCCGACAAGCAAAGCCTGAATCGCTGACACAATCGGCAGCAGTAAAAAAGGAGCTGCTATAAAATGTTCCGTAATTGCCAAATGTTTCATCCAATTCGCAAATTCATAATCCTTGTGCCCCTCTGTCCCGGGAATGACGATCTTTTGCTTATATTTTCCCTGGAATAATAGACAGTCCAACAAGAAAAAATCTCCCAAGTTTAGCAAGGTCCACTGAATATATCCCATCCAAAATAGGTTCCAAAAGCCAACGATTCCTGAATGCAAAAGGCTTGCGGCTGAATAAACGAAACAAATTCCGCTAATGACGACGGTTAAAATTCCATTTATTTTTTTCTCTTGTTTGGTCATTTGTTCAGGTGCAGCTGCCTGAATTGCCTTTGGATAAGAATCGAAAAAGAACCTTGGATTAATGAGAGCTAATGCTGCCACTGCCCCGTTAAAGATCGCCGCTATGGCAATCCCATCGAGAATTGCCTGGATTATGTCCATAAAACACGCTCCTTATGTAAAAATATGCTTTGCTAATTACTATTTCAGCTTTGTTACCGTTACTCCCACTCAATCGTTGCAGGGGGCTTATCGGTTATGTCGTAGACGACACGATTCACGCCTTCGACTTCATTCGTGATTCGGCGTGAAACCTTGCGCAGGACTTCATGCGGGATAGGGACGTAATCGGCTTTCATAAAATCGACGGATGAGACAGCGCGGAGAATGATCGTGTTGTTGTAGCTGCGCGATTCATTGGCTATCCCGACCGCCTGAGCGTTGGAGAGGACCGCGAAATACTGGTTGGCGTTGACTCCTGCGGCTTCAATTTCGGCTCGGAAAATTGCGTCAGCTTTCCGGAGCAGCTCGACTTTATTTCGCGTGACTTCTCCGAGGATTCGGATTGCGAGTCCGGGACCGGGGAAAGGCTGACGTTCAATGATCGTATCCGGCAGCCCCATGATCCTTCCCAGCTTGCGAACTTCGTCCTTGAAAAGAAACCTGAGCGGCTCGATAAGGTCTTTGAATCCGAGTTCTTTAGGGAGTCCGCCGACGTTATGATGTGATTTGATCAGGTTGTTTTTCCCGATGCCGCTTTCGATGACGTCCGGATAAATCGTGCCTTGCGCTAAATATTTCGCTCCGCCAAGGCGCTCAGCTTGTTTGTAAAAAACTTTAATGAATTGTTCCCCGATGATCTTGCGTTTCTTTTCCGGGTCGGTGACGCCTGAAAGCTTCTTGAAGAAGCGTTCGGATGCGTCGACGCGGATAAGTTTAAGCGATTTCCCGCGGAAGACTTCTTCGATTTCATCGCCTTCATCTTTTCGCATCAGTCCATGGTCAACGAAAATACAGGTCAGCTGATTAGGAACGGCAGCAGATAGAATTGCAGCGACGACACTGCTGTCCACGCCGCCGGATAAGGCGAGAAGGACTTTTTCTTTTCCGACTTGCTTTTTGATGGATTTCACTTGATTTTTGAGGTATTTATCCAGCGTAAAATCACCCGCCGCGCCGCAGGTTCGGAAAATAAATCGTTCTAAAATGCGTCGACCCGCCGTGGTTTCATCCGCTTCCAGGATGAATTCCGTCCCATAGAGTTTCAATTCGTCATTTGCAATTGCCGCGTTCGGACGGTCCGCGGCGGACGCGATCCGGCGGAAGTCAGGCGGGAGCGTTTCGATTCGCATATACGGGTTGATGTAAACCGGCTGATTCGGCTCAAGGTCAGCGAAAATCGGGCAGTCTGGATCGATGGTGACTTCGCTCGTGACCGCGGCGGCGGACGGGCGTGACTTGACGATTCCGCCCAACTGCGCAGCCATGACGAACGCACCGCCGCTGGCGGCGAGAATTGGGATTCCTAACGAATAGATATTCTTATCCGGAAGAACGCCGTTATTATCGAAAACAAGACTGGTATGACCGGTTAAGATGATCCCCTTTGGGTTCAATTTCTGAATCTTTTCCGCGGGTGTATCAACCGGTAAAACTTCCGAATAAGCCGAGAACTCTCGAATTCTGCGCGCTATCGTGTCGCGGTAGCGTCCGCCTAAATTAAGGATGACGAATAGCTCTTTGTCCATGACGAGCTTTTATTTTAAAGACTGAACAGGCTGAGGTCGGAAGACGACTCCCGTCGTCGGGTCCATGGATTCAACAATCGCCAGTGACTCGACCCGGTAACCGCTTTCGCGGAGGATTTTTCCGCCAGTCTGGAAGCCTTTTTCGATGGCGATTCCACAGCCGACGACGGTTGCGCCGGCGTCTTGAACCATGCCGACCAGTCCTTTCAGTGCTTGTCCCTGAGCCAGGAAATCGTCAACAATCAAAACCCGATCATTGGGTTGGAGAAACTTTTTTGAAATGATAACGGTATAGGTAATTCCGGAAGTGAACGATTCGACAGCGGCGGAAAAAACTTCGCCTTCAATATTCTTCGTTCGGTTTTTCTTCGCAAAAACCGCGGGAACGCCAAATTCACGCGCGGTTGACACTGCGATTGCAATGCCGGAAGATTCGATTGTCAGGATTTTGGTAACGTTTTGATCTTTGAATAATCGATAAAATTCTTTGCCGATTTCATCAAGCAGGCTGACATCCAGCTGGTGATTGAGAAAGCTGTCGACTTTGAGGATATTCCCGTTTCGGATGACTCCGTCTTTCCTGATCCGTTCTTCAAGTAGTTTCACTTTTCCTCCTGAAACTGACGAAAAAATAACTGATAATCCGTACTCGTATTGTACCAACAGAACGCTGGCGGGTATGCTGTCGCTGCCCCGCTGTCATTACGATTTGTTTTAAATTCCGCATGCCTTTAGAATGCGCATTGTCATTGCTGGAATTTGAACCATGCTCCCGGGCATTTGTCTCTCGATTTTTTCCTGGGTCATTAGGTCAATAACATCTCGTTCCAATCCCAGGTCGCCCGCGCTGAGTTGAGCTGTTTGATCGCTGTTGTTCAGGACGCAGATCAGCGATTGATTTTCAGCTTCGCGCCGAAAAACGACGAGCCCAGGCTCTTCATGGTACAGTATACGGAAAGATCCTTTTCGCAATGCGATTTCATTTTTCCGGAGCTGGATCAATTTTTTATAGAGTGTCAGGGTTTCGAGATCTTGATCCGCTTCATTCCAAATCATGCCTCGGCGGCAGTCGGGATCTTTCGCACCGGTCATCCCGATTTCATTCCCGTAATAGATAGACGGTGATCCGAGAAATGTCATTTGGAAACAGGCGGCGAGACGCTGACGGCGAATGTCATTTCCTGAATCATAGAGGAACCGCGGCGTGTCGTGGCTGTCCAGGAGGTTGAACATGACATCATTCGTAATATCGGCGTAGAGCGACAGCGTATGATTGATCCGATGAACGAAGTCAGCGGCGGAGGCGGTCCGGCGCGCAAAAAAATCGCGTGCCGCTTCTCGGAAAGCATAGTTCATGGTCGTATCAAATTTATCGCCTTGTGTCAGGTAGCGGGTCGCGTCACGCCATGTTTCGGCGATTAGAAGTGCGTCCGGAAATTCGCGCTTGACTGCGTTCCGAACGTCAACCCAGGTCGAAAGCGGAACTTCATCGGCAACATCGAGCCGCCACCCGTCTATTCCTTCGCGTAGCCAATGGAGCATGACTTCAATAATGAAGTTCCGAACGGCTGGGTAATCCGAGTTCAGTTTCGGCATGTTGCCCCAATCCGCAAAGGCTTCATAGCGCGTAATTTCACCGTTCTTTCCGCGTTCACATGGCAGGAACCAGCGATAGTATTCGGAATTCTCACGATTTTCGATGAAATCCTTAAACGGCGGAAAAAATTTCCCACTGTGGTTAAAAACGCCGTCGAGGATGACGCGGATATTGCGTTCGTGTGCGCGTTGGATAAACGTGCGAAAATCATCCATCGTTCCAAAATCAGGGTCAATTCTGAAATAATCTGTTGTCGCGTATTTATGATTATTTTCAGCTTGAAAGATTGGATTTAAATAAATTGCCTCCGCGCCAAGCTCGGCGATCCACGGCAGTTTTTCCGTGATTCCCGGAAGGTCGCCGCCGAAATATCCGTCTAATTTTGGCGAGCTTTCCCAGCTTAGATACGTCGGACGGGCTTTTTGCGCGGCGCTTTTATAATAGCGATCGGGAAAAATCTGGTAATAGATAATCCCTCTTGCCCAGTCAGGGACTTGAACGCAGTCGCTCTCATTGGTGTACTGGTATTCAAAGTAACCGTCTTCCGGGATCGATTCGCTGAACCCGTATTCATGTAGATAAAACCGTTTCCCTTCGGTGTCGATGAGTTCGAAAAAGTAACGGAGAAAGCGGGTTGGGCTGTTGAAATGGAGGGTAGCGCGAAAGTCGTCGTTATATCGATCCCGGTAAGCGAGGACCATTTCGGTTGTCTCCGCCGTCGTGATAGGTTTATAGCGGCTGAAGTAAACGACATGGCAGCTTTGCAGGTCAGCAGTTGCGGCTTTTAGTCGGATCGCCAGCGTCGTACGTGTTAATGGGGTTAGGTACTCATAGCTGTTGCGGTGATTAATTGCTGAAAAATTCATTATAACGTTCCTTTTCTTATCCTTGGATAGGACGATCTTAGCAACCATGGTTGTCACGTCCTGTTATAATTTTACGGGTGATAGCGGGAACGACGGAAGCGTGACCGGAAACGGTGATTAATCGGTTCTGTGCGCAGCTCATTATTCAAATAAAGAAGCAGTCGGAAGCGAGGAAAACTATGATTAGTTTAACACGGGGAGTTCCAGCGCCGGAATCGTACGCACTGGAGGATTTTGCGGTCTGTTTTTCGAAAGCCATGATCGAGGACGGAGCGAAGGCATGCGCTTACAACGCGTCGCCGGGATATGCTCCGTTGATTGAGTCTATCACGGAACTTTATCAGGTTCAGACGGAGCAGGTTCTGCTCGGGAACGGGTCGTTGGAATTGTTCTATTTTATGACGATGTCGGAACTGGAAAAAGGGGATAAAGTTCTGGTTGAGGCGCCGTCTTATGACAGGACGAATCTTCTGCTGAAACGACGGGGGACAATTCCAGTAGAGGTTCGGATGGAAGCTGACGGAGTCGACCTGAACGCATTTGAGGATGCGGTCAAGGAGCATTCACCGAAACTTTTCTATTGCATTCCTGATTTTCAAAATCCGATGGGCTCGACGATGAGTTATGCGAAGCGGAAAGCTGTTGGTGAGCTCGCTGAGAAGTACAATTTCAAGATCATTGAAGATTCCCCGTATCGTCAGCTGCGCTATTTTGGTGAAGACGTTCCGCAAATTTCTGCTCTTGCTGTCAATCCGGAACGCGTTATCCGCGTTTCGTCCTTTTCGAAGACTATGTCACCTGGACTGAGGGTTGGGTTCATGATCGGCGATTCGGAAGTCCTGAAGCGGATCCGGATCTTTATCGGGAATTCCTATATTGGTCCGGTTTCTGTTTCACAGGCACTCGCGTATCAATTTATTAAACAGGGTTTTTACCAAATCAATCTGGAGAAAGTAAAGAAGCTCTATCGTCCGCGGTTACAGCGCACGCTGGAATTGCTCGATGAGCGGCTGAGTTTCACTTCTTACGCGCGTCCGGAAGGCGGCTTTTTCGTTGGTGTAACGCTGCCGGATGGAAACGACATGGAGACGCTGATTCCGAAAGCGAAGGCTGTGGGGCTGACGATTAGCGATGGGCGCGGTTTTTATTTGAATCGATCTTTAGGCGAACGGTTCTTGCGGATTCCGTTCTGCGGATTAAAACCGGAAGAGCTGGAAGCGGCGTTTGACCTGCTCGTTCCGCTGATTCAGAAGTAAGTTCAAGCGCAAAAAAGCGAAACAGGCGCGGGGATCATAAAATCATTCTCGCGCCTGTTTTTTCGTTTTACGGCTGTGTCATGAGATAGACTCGCAACGCAGGACGAATTGCGTTATGCGCATCCGTAACCTCGGTTCCATCCGGATATATCGCGCCGCTCGTTCCAACATATGCTGCGTTTTCCCCCCGATATCCGGGCGTCCTAAGAAACCACCAATAGTGATTATTATTCTGGTTAATTTTTGCTCCATTCGCAATGGCATGATTCGTTGCGATACAGGCACGCGCATCATTCCCGCTAAAAAGGCGCTCGGCTTCGGAACGACTTAAGACGAAAATGTAATCAACCGTATCCAGTCCGCCATCAATACTGTAGTTAGGGTTGTCTTCTGTTTGAATGATGGATGAAACGATCTGGTTTTTCTCCCTTTCGGAAAAGGCAGATGAATAAAACGTTGTGTTCAGCCAGCGCCGTAAATAACTTGTTTCCCAGGTTGTTGGGCTGAGTGACGTACTATAGGGGATTGCGTCCAGACCATATCGGCTAATCAACAGTGCGTCTGAATCATTGGTTTCGAGGACAATCCATTCGATCGGTTCATTTCCATAGAATTGCGGATATGTTCCAAAAGTTACAGTGTCTCCAACATGCAGCGTTCCAAAATAAAAAGATGGCGTTGCGGTAGCGGGAATGGCGGTTGCAGTTGGTACGGCTGTGTTCGTCGGAACCGGTGTGTTTGTGGGGGCTGGTGTTTGTGTCGGGATTGCCGTATTTGTAGGTATTTGCGTGTTTGTCGGAATTGGCGTATCGGTAATGATTTCCATGGTCGGTCTATCCGTTGGCTGTGGATTATCAACAGCGGCAGGATTCGGGCTCCCTCCGGGTTCGCGCTCCCGGATAGCGATCAAGGCTTGTGCGACCTTTGTCGTAAGAATTCTTTCTTCTGCAGTCTCGGTTAGTCGATGAATGATCGTTTCTGAGGTTGATTCTTCGGATAGATTGCTTTCCGACTTAATCGGTGCCTCAATATTTATGGAAGTTTGATTTGTCAATCTGTCATTATTTCGTGTCTCTTTGACTAACAAGGCTCCCAGGACGAGTACAGCTGCGAACAAGCATAAAATCAGGAGCTGGGTATTCTTGAAAACAGAGGATAATCGATTGCGGTTTGCCTGGCTGTTTGAAGAATTAATAGAGTTGCTTTTGCCCATGTTCGCGTTATTTGAATGATAGTTTTGTTGTATGCAAACGGGTTGATCTCTGTTGTCGTTACTTAGCGATTCAAGAGCCATGATGTAATCCTTCATTGAAGGAAATCGCTCATTTGGATTTTTCGCCAACGCTTGATTAAGAAAAATAACTATGGAATTGCTTATATTTGGGTTAAGTTTCCTTGGATCCGGAATCGGTTCTGTTATGTGCTTGACCATGAGCTGAAGAGGTGTATCGCCATGATACGGTTTATAACCGGTTATGAGCTCGTAGAAGACGACGGAAAGCGAATATTGATCGGTGCGCCCATCGATGAATCTGCCGCTTCCCTGTTCGGGCGCCATGTATTCCGGCGTTCCGATTCCGACGCCAGTCCCCGTAAGGGTTAAGGTATCCTGGCTTTCCGCAATCCACTTCGCGATTCCGAAATCTGTTAATACAACTTTTCTCTGCTTTGTGATGATAATATTCGATGGTTTGACGTCACGGTGCAGCAGGTTTTTTCCATGAATATATTGGAGCGCGTTCGCGACGGGGTGTAATAGTTGCACGGCAGTTTTAACGGGAATTGGCTTTTTGAGTTCTTTCAATGTCCGTCCTTCGAGGAACTCCATTGCCAAATAAGGGGCTCCGTCGAATTCACCATAGTCCAATAATTTAACGATATTCGGGTGGTCTATTTTCGCCAAGGCTTTGGCTTCACGTTTAAAGCGATTCAGAATTGGCTCTAATTCATCTGGGGGAAAGGCGGTTTTCCGGATGAGTTTGATTGCGACAATACGATTGAGGTCCGTGTCAACAGCTTTATAAACAATCGCCATGCCGCCTCTCCCAACTTCTTCAAGGATTTGATAACGTCCGATGGTTCCGAATTGCTGTGTTGACAAGGTGTCCTCCCACAATAAGATTTGAGGTGATCGAAAAAATGAGAAACATTTGAATTTCTCATAAATGAATTTATGAGAAATTCATAAATTAAAAAGGCGAGTTACCACTCACCTTTTTAGACCGTCTTGTAACTATTCTCCTAAATAGTCACGGAGAATTTTGCGCACTTGCGGATGGCGGAGGCGTGTCAGCGCCTGGGCTTCGATCTGACGGACGCGTTCGCGCGTTACGCCCATCTTTCGCCCCACTTCTTCCAGCGTGTATGCCTGACCGTCTAAAAGCCCATAGCGCAGCTGCAAAATACGGACTTCGCGCGGCGGGAGGTCTTTCAAGACGGATTCGAGGTGCTCACGGAGGAGGTTATACGTCGCGGTTTCCGCGGGCGCGGGCGCTTCTTCGTCTTCGATAAAGTCGCCGAGCACAGAGTCTTCTTCATCGTCCGTCGGCGTTTCCAGCGAAAGCGGACGGCGTGCGACCTGGATCATGTTCTCAACTTTTTTAATTGGGACTTCGAGCATTTCGGCAATTTCTTCAATCGACGGGTCACGTCCCAGTTTTTGCGTCAGCTGGTGCTGAACGCGGAGGAGTTTATTAATTTGGTCGCCCATATGGACCGGGACGCGAATTGTTCGTCCCTGATCGGCGATGGCGCGGGTGACGGCTTGACGAATCCACCATGT
>DAOUFB010000051.1:0-11147 GCA_034430135.1 Flexilinea sp.
AAATGAGATTTCTCCATTCGCTATTTTTTCCCTGTGATCTGTAACGCATCAATGGTAATCCTACAAAACAAACGTCCACCTATCCGAAAGAATGAGCGCTTTTCGATTATAATTCCCGAAGGATGTAAAAGTCGATTTTTGCGATCCGATCCCGAAGGGGCACGGACAGAGTAAGGATGTTGTTTTAACTTGAAAGCTATTTTCTTTGCGAATACAGATTGGTACCTTTTTAACTTTCGTCTCGATTACGCGAAGTTCCTGCGAACGAAAGGCTGGGAGGTGGTTTTCGTCGCACCGTCCAGCGACCATGAAAACGCGATCACGGGCGAGGGTTTCCGGTTCATTCCGTTCCCGCTTTCTCGAAAAGGGATCAATCCAATTGAAGAATCACGGACGATACGGCGCTTTGAAGCGCTCCTGAAGCGGGAAGAACCAGACCTCGTTCAGAACTACACTGTAAAGTGCGTCATTTACGGATCTCTCGCCGCGAAACGCCGGGGAATCCGCCGTATCGTCAATTCAATCACCGGACTGGGCTATATTTTTCTGGGACGAGACCCGATGGCGATCCTGCTTCGGGAAGTCGTGCTGCGGATGTACCGAAAAGCGCTCGTCGGAACGGAAGTTCTCTTCGAAAATCCGGACGATCAGGAAATTTTCCTTAGCCGTGATCTCATCACGAAAAATCAGGCAACCGTTATCCTCGGCACGGGAGTTGATACCGAAAAGTTCCGCTATCTCCCGATGCCGGACAGCACGCCCGTCACCATCCTCCCCGCGCGAATCCTTTGGGATAAGGGGGTTCAGGAATTCGTCGACGCAGCCAAAAAGCTGAAAGAGAAAAACTTACGTGCGCGCTTCGCACTGGTCGGGAAAGTCGACGACGGGAATCCATCGTCGGTATCCTATGACCAGATGACGCAATGGCAGAAAGAAGGGTTCGTTGAGCTTTGGGGTTGGCAGGAGGACATTGTTACCGTCTTCACGATCTCGAATATCGTCTGCCTGCCTTCATATCGTGAGGGGTTGCCGAAGATTCTTTTGGAAGCTGCGTCCTGCGGACGTCCGATCGTCACAACCGACGTAGCCGGCTGCCGCGAAATCGTTGAAGATGGAGTAAATGGACTTCTCGTTCCGGCGCGGGACAGCGAAGCATTAGCTAATGCGCTCGAAAAGCTCGTCCTAAATCCGGATCTCTGCGTTGAAATGGGCAAAGCCGGGCGGAAACTGGTTAAAGAAAAGTTCGCTTCGGAAATTGTTAACGAATTAACCTATGAGGTTTATCTGCGGACGGAATAAAACGCCGGAAACTGCGGCGAAAAAACAGGAGTGAGACGCCACATGATATTTAATTTAGCCGGTACGGATCAACTCCTCTTGTCGGTCTTATATGCCTTTCTGTTGGCGCTTTTCGTGACCCCGCTCTCGATTTATTTCGCCCAAAAAACGAACCTGATCGACGTTCCGAACTCTCAACCGCATAAACTTCATCATCATCCTGTCCCCATTGCGGGCGGCATCGCTCTTTTTACAACTATTCTATTGTCGATTTCGCTGCTGCACCATGAATTTTCGATGATGACCGTTCGCGTCATGATCCCTGCCGCTATGGTTTTCGGAGTCGGGCTCTGGGACGATTACCGACCGCTGCGCCCGATCGATAAAGCCATTGGGCAAGTTATCGCGACGGTCGTCATGATTCTCTTAGGAGTTCAGGTCCATATCTTTGAGTCACTCCTCCCGACCGAAGGGATTTGGTGGTGGGTTGTCTTTACGCTCGACATCGGGACAACGCTTTTTTGGATGGTATTCGTCATCAACGCCGTCAACCTGATTGACAGTTCTGACGGTTTGGCGATTGGCGTCAGCAACAATACGATGATTTTCTGCATTCTCCTCGCACTCGATACACAGCAGTGGGCCATCGCGTATATTGCCGGCATTATCCTGGGGACGGGTATCGTCCTTCACCTCTTCAACACGTCACCCGCGAAACTGTTTTTAGGCGACTCCGGCGCACTCCTGATTGGCTACTTTTTGGGAGTCATCGCGATTTTGTACAACCCTCCTGCGAAAGAACAGGCGAGTACCTGGTTCGTTCCGATTCTGATGTTGGGCATTCCGATTTTCGATTCCGTTTTGGTCATTTACGCGCGTTGGCGGCGAAAGGCACAATTCTACAACGGCGGCACGGATCACACCTTTCATCGGCTCGTCCGCTGGGGTCTCTCCCCATCGCAAGCGGTTTCGCTCATCAACCTTGTCACCGTTGGGCTTCAGGTTTTCGCGCTCTACCTGACTTCAAAAGAACCGCTTTTCGCGAATATTTTCTTTTTTGCGATCGTGATCGCGGGAATTTGCGTCATGCTGTTACTGGTCGAAAGGAAGCCGAATGAGAAAAATTCAAAATCCGCTGAAAAAACCAACTAACACGATTGAGCGTTTTTATTTTGCCGGACTTTTTACGTCCGCCGCGCTTTCCATGTCATCGATTCTATCGAATGGCTCGGCAGGGAAAAATACTCTTCTGTTCGGACTCACGGCGCAGCGCCTCGCAATACTGCTCGTGCCTTGCTGCATGGCTATTTTGGCGATTACCTTTCTAATTCGTTCCATCCGAAACACAAAAGGGATGTACGCCCGCCGTTTCATCTATACGCAATGTGCGAATCTGTTTAAAATTCATACAGCTGCGTTTTTACTTTTTGGAACGCTCATGATGATCCCATCGACACGCTTCATGTCCTGGGCGGCGATTTATGAACGTCTCAAGCCGCTGTTTTTCCTGTTCTGCGGATGGGGATTGACCGGTACATTCGCCTTTTCCCGACCGGATCAGCGAACGAACCTGCGCCGAAAATTTGCCTGGTTATCTGATCCGGCTTTTTGGATCTTTTTCGCGCTTCACGGCGGGTTAATCCTCTTCGCTTTTTTCTCGGGGTTTGGCATCCGTTCGGAAATTGAATCGTGGTATGAGTTTTCGATCCCAATCCTCTTAGGTCAAGCTTGGGGATGGGTCATCTGCACTGCAATGCTGTTGCGGCTCAAGCACGCGCATCCGCACATTCAGCTGTCTAAATTTGTTATTTTTTTCACAATCTGGGGGCTTTCCGCGGCTGCCTTTTGTCTCCTCCCAACACGTGCTCACTACTTTGCGCCGGGACCTTATCCGCCCGCCTATCAGTTTTACCCTTACTCTGACGCAATTTTCAACGATTTCGCCGCCCGCACCGCAGCAGCAGGCTACCAATTTAGCCTTGGACGCGCAGTTTTGAAACCGTTCCCAACGTTCATTATCTTCCTGCTCCAGCTCCTGACCGGAGATAACCTCAATGCGCAGCTGCTGACGCAGAGCGCCCTTTTCGGAGCTCTTCCCGCGATTCTCTACCTTTTCGGGAATGAACTTCTTGGAACGCCCGTAGGACTTCTTTCCGCGGGTTTCGCCGTTTTTCAGGAACTGAATGCACAGCAATCAACCCAGATTTTGACAATTCATTCGCGCCTCGAAATGACGGAATGGATCGCGGAATCCGTTTTCCTGCTTTTCGCCTGGATGATCTTCCGTTCAATCCGATCCCGCACGTCGAAGGAATCCGTTCTATACGCGGCTGCCGCTGGGTCCGTTTTAGCCGCTGCGGTTTATACGCGCGCGAATTTCTTCGCGTTTCTCCCCGCCGCGGTTTTCTTTTTCTTCCTGACGCTTTGGAAGCGGAAACGGTTAGCGCTGGCATCCTCCGCTGCACTGATCCTGACGCTTGCGCTGACGATGCTTCCATGGGGAATCCGCTCGTACCGAAACACGGGGGAGATACTGCCAGAAGTCTTCGGAACGTACCGCTCGGTCATCATTGGACAGCGGTTCGCGCCAATGCCCAAAAGCGATCCATCCGGACTATCGTCCGATAACGCCACAATTCTGCCCGCCGAAACCAGTGAGTCCGAAGCGCCCGATCTCATTTCGACCCTTGTTCCGGCTGAGACGCTGACCGTTCCCATGAACACACCCGCTGGGACACTGGTCGAGTCTCTGACGGATGCAAAACCCGTAGATGAGGAAGTCGAGATCGTACAATCGGTCGAGGCTTCAGCTCCGCGTCCTAATTCTTTCGCTGCGTCCGTCCTTCATCACAGCGTGCGAAACATCTTGTCCCTCTTTTTCATTCCGCCAACTTCTTTTGAATTTCGAAATCTGGATCAAACGTTTTCAGATTCCAATTCTCCATGGCTTAAATCATGGACTGGACAAGTTTCAATTGAACTTATATTAGCTTTATTATGCAATATTATCATTTATAGCATTGCTGCGATGATGCTTTATCGTCGCAATAATTTATCAGGTTTAAATATATATTATTGGGCAATTGTTTATGCAGTTTCATTAGGTTTATCGCGAACGAGCGGCGGGCGCTACGCTGTGCCGATGAATTGGATCGGCGTCCTCCTCTTCAGCGCGGGAATTTCGCCATTTTTCAATTCGCCAACTTCCGGGGAAACTTCTCAAAATCGATCGCTCAGAATCGATTCTAAGCTCATTTTTTTACGCGGGATTTTTTCCGCTAAAAACCGCAAATTAACGGGAATTACCGCGCCGATCTTGATCATCTTATTTTTTGGGCTTTCGTTTTGGTCAATGATCGGAATTGAAAAAAACTGCGTAGCTGACGAAATACCTTCGGTTAAGTTCGAAACGATTCCAGCGACAGATGAAACCATTCAACTCAATTTGATAGGAACTGATTTTGAAGAATCACGAGTCCTGACATTTTCCGGAAAAGTTCTCTATCCGCGGTTTTACTATTACCGCTCCGGAGAGACCGGCGCAGACCTCGTTTATAAACCGAAAGAATATTCCCGTCTCGTTTTCCGGCTCATGAACCGGACCGTCGATTTAGACGTCCTGCTCCCACTCTCGGTCATTCCTGATGGTCTCGAGCCCGGCGATACGGTGACCGTTTTTGGCTGTCGAGAAGACGGGGCGCATTACATGGACGGGCTTCTCGTCATAAAAACCGACTCTGACGGGAATGCGCTGTCGGTGTTGGCTCGCGATCCGGTTGCGCCGCTCAGCTGTCCCAGCCGTGAACCGATCTGTCCGGAAGCAAATAATTGTTATTAGCGCGCGGCTTTAAACTTAAACCCTCCAATTCAAAAATATCGTCAATTGATCCGCTTACCGTTATAAAGAAAGACTCCCATTTCATTTTCGGGAGTCCTTCGTTTCAGCCTGCTATCTAGAAAAACTGGATCGCGATTGGTTCGTCGTGTTGTTACCTTCGTGCGTTTGCTTGCGCAACGATTGACTCGAACGCAGCTTCATAGTCATCGACGACCTTTTCAATATCATAGCGTTCGCTTAATTCGTAACTCCGGTTCCGGAATGAAGCTAACTTATTCCGATCGGTCAAGAGTTCGCGCAGTGAATCAACGAAACCCGCCGTATCATCCGGTGCCTTAATGTACCCATTCGCCCCATCTTCAACAATTTCCGGATTTCCGCCGGCGCTTGAAAGAACGAGCGCCAATCCGGCGGCTAACGCCTGAATTCCTACAATCGGGAGTCCTTCTGCTCTCGAGGGCAGGAAGAGAATATCGCTTTTTTGGAAGCGGTCAACAACCTCCGCCGGTTCGAGCCACCCCGGAAGATCAATCCTATCTTCGAGACCATTCGCCTGAACCTTGGCGCGGATCTCCTCCATTTCAGCGCCATCGCCGATAAGCGATGCCTTCCACGAAAGATCTTTTAACTCGTTCAGCGTGCGCAGGATTTGAATTAAATTTTTCTGAGGGACGAAACGCCCGGCGAAAACGATTCGGACCGGATCATGAACCGTTATCGGAAGCTCGGGCTTAACCTTGGTTCGATCAATCCCATTCGGAATCACGTCAATGGGCATTTGATAGCTTCGCTGAGCCAGAGAACGCGAGAATTGACTGACCGCGATAATTTTCGAAGCCAGTCCCCAAATCGCCTGCGTAAAGGGATAGATCTTTTTGAACCATTCACCGGTCTTTTCCGGCGATGCACCGGGAATATCGCCTAAATGCACGGTTATGACGTAAGGAATGCGCTTGAGACGATTAAGTGCAAACGCTGCCGCGCCCGCAGGAACAGCGAAATGAGCGTGGATCAAATCGGGCTTGAAATCTTTCCCCATGAATAATCCAGCTTGAATCGCTTTCGCAACAAATACGCCCATGGAGCGAAAATCCGCGCGGAAAGCTTCGCGCCGTCCGACGTTAAGGCGCTGAATTTCAACGCCGTTCACGATCTCGGATTTTGGAAGATCTCCAAAGCCGGAGGTCAGGACACGAACACGGTGACCGCGGCGTGCGAGTCCTTCCGCCAAGTCGCGCGCGATCAATCCGCCCCCGCCGCCAACCGGAGGCCATTCATGAATCAGAATCAGGATATTCATCCGCACCCTCGGCTATGATTTGGTAACGTTCCGGGCTTCGCGAATCGTGTAGGTCTTTTTCCCCTGCGATTCGTAATAGGCACGCGTCAATAACTCAGCGATCAGTCCCATAAAAATCGAGAGAACGCCCAAAATAAAAATCATGATACTGATCGTGAACAGCGGTGAAGCGACAACCGAAATACCCCAGCCCAAACGCCGAACTGCTAACAGGAAAAAGAGCAAGAGCCCCACCATCGAAAGCGAGATACCTAAACCGCCGAACAAGTAAATCGGCTTCGCGGAATAGGATGTCAGGAACTTGACCGTAAAGAGGTCAAGTACAACTTTCAACGTCCGTTCCAGACCGTATTTCGGTTTTCCAAACCGGCGCGGATGATGATTCACGACGACTTCAACGATTTTTGCACCGACAGAATTCGCATACGCAGGAATGAATCGATGCATTTCGCCATACAAGCGGAAGCCGGTAATGACCTCTCGGCGGTAAACTTTCAGCGTACAGCCGTAATCGTGAAGCTGAACGCCCGTGACCTTTCCAATGACCCAATTTGCGATTTTCGACGGGAGACGCCGCGAGGCGTTATCCTGACGTGATTTTCGCCAACCGCTGACGACGTCGTAGCCTTCGTTGAGTTTTGCAACCATCATAGGAATATCCGCCGGGTCATTCTGCAAATCTGCGTCAATCAAAACGATCAACTCTCCCGACGCAAAATCCACGCCGGCAGCCATCGCAGCCGTCTGACCAAAATTTCGGCGCAGTTGAATAACGCGGATATGCTCCGGATCGGCGTCCGCTTCACGCATCAACGCTTCGTAAGATGCGTCAGTCGACCCATCATCAACAAGAATAAGCTCCCAACCTTTTTCGTTAAATGATTCAAGTCCTTTTCGGACCGCTTCGACGAGAAGCGGAATATTTTCAACTTCGTTAAATATCGGGGATACGACGGATAAATACATAAACCTAATCCTTTCGCTATAAATCCAACGACGACCATTCCTCCATCGCCGCGTTCAGTTCTGCTTCTAAGTTATTATACCGTCCGCTCAGTTCGGTAATTTCGGTGAAATCTAAGTCCGGACGATTCATTTCATTTCCAACGCGCGTGAGTTCTTTCTCAAGCTCCGTTATTTTTTCTTCAAGCGCTTTCGCTTTTTTTTCAAGCCTCAGCTGCTCATTATTCGAGCGTACAGGTTTCCGATTTGCGGAATTAAGTTGCTCATCCTGACTTTCAGCTGAGATGCGAATTGCCCGCGCCGCCGGTTCAGATTTCATCCGCTCAGCACGTTCATTTTTTCGGAATTCCGTATATTCCTGATACGTACCAGAGAAAACATCGAGCGTCCGTGTATCCGGCTGCACGAGCCAAAGCTGCGTCGCCATCGCGTTCACAATATAGCGGTCATGCGAAATCAGCAGGATCGTCCCTTCAAACGTTTTTAAGATTGCCTGAAGCGTTTCCTGCGATTGAATATCGAGGTGGTTCATCGGTTCATCGAGCAGGAGCAAATTCGCTTTTTGGAGCGACAACAGCGCAATAGCCAATCGTCCGCGCTCTCCTCCGCTTAACGAAGAGATTTTTTTATACACGTCATCGCCTGTAAACAGGAAGCGCGCCGCAAATGAACGAATCTCTCCCGGCGTAAACGACGGCATGGATTCGGCGATTTCATCATAGACCGTATAGTCCGGATGAAGAAGCTCATGCGCCTGTGCGAAGTAACCGATTTTAAGATTCGACCCCAACAGGACTTCGCCGTCCAAAGGTTTCAGTTGACCCAGGATCGTTTTGATGAGCGTTGATTTTCCCGTTCCATTCGGACCGATAATCGCCGCACATTCACCGCGAAGCAAGGTAATATCCGGCAAATTAATCAACACGACCCGATCGTCCGGATAGCCGACTTTTACGTTCTTCGTCCTGAGTACGATATCGCCGGAACGAAGATCCGTTTTCATCCGCAACTTAATCCCTTCCGTCATCTGAGGACGAATCAGGGCGGAATCGCGCATCAACCGCTCCAACCGTTTTCGCCGCCCTTGCGCCTGACGCGTGTTCTGACCTTCAATATTGCGCCGGATGTATTCTTCTTCTTTGGCGATAAATTCCTGTTGTGCTTCGTATTCTTTGATCCGCCGTTCATAGCGTTCGTCCCGCTGTGACAAATAAGCGGAATAATTGCCGTGATACAGTTCAACGCTATCCGTAAGTTCCAAGATCGTTTCCGCGACTTGATCGAGAAAATAGCGGTCATGGGACACAATCAAAACTGCACCGTCAAAGCCTTGCAGATAATTTTCTAAAAATTCAACAGACGCAATATCGAGATGATTCGTCGGTTCATCCAAAACCAATAAATCCGGATTCATCAGCAAAAGCCGCGCCAGATAAGCCCGCGTCTTTTGACCGCCCGAAAGTTGAGCCCATGGACGATTTTCTTCACCGTCCGAAAAACCGAGACCCTGAAGAACCTGACGAATACGCGAATCCATCGTGAAACCGCCCGCCTCTTCAAATTGGGTCATCAGCTTTCCATAGAGGACTAAAAGATCCTCATTCGCTGCATCCTTGCTGAGGTCGGCTTCGATCGCATGAAGTTTCGCCTGCAGAGCGATTAAGTCGCCGAAAACGCCAAGCGCCAGCTCGTAAGCTGATCCGTCCAATGGGACTGAGATGTGCTGAGGGAGATAACCGATGCGAAGACTTCGGCTTCTTTGAACCGTGCCGTGATCGGGCGATTGCTGACCGATGAGAATTTGAAGAAGCGTGCTCTTTCCGCACCCGTTCGCGCCGACAATTCCGATCCGCCCTTTTGGCGGGACCGTCAAGGAAACGTCCTCAAATATATCTTCGGAACCGAAGGATTTAGAAAGATTTTTTGCGATAATGAGCGACATATGGTCTTTGTTTTCCGCGCTAAAGTATACCATGAACAGGCGGACAACACGGAGCCCACTCCTCTATCTCCCCGCACCAGCTGTTAAAAGCAAGCAAGCGATGTTTCACGTGAAACAGCCGCTGATTGATCCTTAAACATTCGACCCGGTGATTAGCCTAAATGTTTCACGTGAAACAATCGCAGATGATCCTTAAATCTTCGATCGGATGATTAGCCTAAATGTTTCACGTGAAACAATCGCTGATGATCCCTGAACCTTTGATCCGATGATTAGCTTAAATGTTTCACTTGAAACAATCTTTATTTTGTTTAACTAATCCTATCCCGGAGTTCTTCTCGAAAGACTATAATCAAGTCATACAAAAAAAAGAAGGTTTTTGAGATGGAATTATTAGAAGCTATAAAATACAGGCGTTCTATTCGTATCTACGATGATCGAAAAATAGAAGGTGAAATTCTTAGTCACCTTCAAAAAATCATCAATCTAACTAATCGTGAGAGCGGTCTCAACTTTCAATTAATCCTGAATGAACCGAAGGCTTTTGATTGTTTATTGTCGAAGATTGGACGATTTTCAAATGTCCGAAACTATATCGCAGCTATCGGGAAAAAAGGTCCAGACCTTGAAGAAAATTGTGGATACTTCGGTGAAAAAATCGTTTTGGAAGCTCAGCGAATCGGATTAAACACATGCTGGGTTGGAGGCACTTACAAAAAAATACATAAGTTTTTTTCCCTGCGTCCAGATGATAAATTAGTCTTAGTGATTGCGATCGGATACGGCGTTCCAAAAGAATTGAAGCCTCGTCCGACTAAAAAGCTGCCGGATGTCGTCAGTGACAGTGACCCAAAGCCCAGTTGGTTTATTAACGGTATTGATGCTGCCCTGCGCGCACCGACAGCTATGAATCGACAGAATTTCAAATTTTCTCTGGTTGGCGATAGAGTTGCTTGTAAACCGGGCAGAGGTTCATTCACTGCGGTTGATCTGGGTATCGTAAAATACCATTTTGAAATTGGATCGGGAAAAGACCATCGTATTTGGTTATCATAGGTAGAGAAATTCGTTCTCTTCTAAACGAATAAATAAAATCAGGAGAATTCAATGAGCAATAAAACCTACACGAAACAACCGGATTTCAATCTTGACCTCAAGAAAAAATATACCGCGCTCATCCATACGGATTTAGGCGATATTAAAATTAAGCTGTTCGCGGACCTGGTTCCGACGACGGTCAACAACTTCGTATTCTTAGCCCGGGACGGATATTATAACGATACGATTTTTCATCGCGTTATAAAAGACTTCATGGCGCAGGGAGGCGACCCCACCGCTACGGGTATGGGCGGTCCCGGTTATAAATTCCGTGATGAGTTCCACCCCTCTCTCAAGCATAATAAACCGGGTATCCTCTCCATGGCGAATGCCGGACCCAATACCAATGGATCCCAATTCTTTATTACCTTCGTTCCAACCCCCTGGCTGGATCAGAAACATTCCGTTTTCGGCGAGGTCGTTGATGGAATGGACATTGTTCTTTCCATACCGGAACGTGATCCGCGCTTCAATACGAAAGCAGGTAAAATTTCTTCGATTGAAATTATCGAAGAGGAATAAAACATATTCATTTTGGGACAGACCCGGTAAAGCCATTCCGGGTCAGTTTCATTTAAATGGTATAATTTCTGCATCGGAAAGGAGATTTTTATGCCTCATATCATTCCAATCAAAGACCTTAAAAACACGGCGGCTATCTCAGACCTCTGCCACAAAACGGGCGAACCAATCTATGTAACCAAAAACGGTTATGGGGATATGGTTAT
>DAOUFB010000052.1:0-4708 GCA_034430135.1 Flexilinea sp.
CCGTTCGCCAAAAAGCCGAACCATTTCGGGATACGTCGTGTCAATGAACGGGTTAATCGGAAGCAGGATCAGGTTAATCACCGTCATCGCGGTTTTATAGTAGCCCGCATAAAGCGGCGTCAGCAGCGCGCCAATCCAAAGCAGTTCCCCGTCTCTCGCGACAAGGTTAATCGTATTTGAAACGTTCGTCGAGAAAGTAAACTTCAGGATCTCCCGCCGATTCGTTAGCTTTGCGCTCGGCGCGGTCCACCAGTCCTGCCCTAATTTCTTCGGAAGAAGGCGGAGCGCGGCGAGGACCGGCGCAACGCAGAGCAATACTTTTCCAATCAGATAAGCGAGCAGGATTTCGCGGAGATCGAGCCGCTCACCGCCGCAAAGCAGGATGACCGCAAGAACGACGATATTTTGAATCAAATTTATCCATGCAATGGATTTATATGCGCCGAAAATACGGAGCGTCCCGTTCGCGGTTTCAATAATCGCCCCGGCTAAAATCGTGATGCCGTAAAAAATAATATGATTAGCGAGAGTCGGATCTTTCAGGAAAATCGAAGCGCCAAATTTCGCGCTCAGGACAAGGATCAGAAACGCGAAAAGCGAAGTCGCACCTTCAATCAGCGCGGCGAACTTAATCAGCGCGCCGGTCGTTTTCAGGTCGCCGCGCGCGTATGGGTCGCCCGCGAAATAGACGACCATTTCGTTCATCCGGAACGAGAAAAATTTATTGATATTCGTGACGTAACCGGTAATAATTCCCAAAAGTCCGTACGCATACGCGCCCAAAAGGCGCGTAATGTAGACCGTCAGGAAGATACTGATCAGGTTGCTGAGAATCAGGTAGCCCGAATTTCGAAGGACGCCGAGAAACGGCGTATTTCGAACGCGTCCGAAAAATTGCCTCATCGCCGCCCGTTACATCCGAACGTCTTTCAGAAAAGCGCGGTCACGCTGATACCAGTCAACCGTCCGGCGCAGTCCTTCGTCCAGACTGACTTTCGGTTCCCAGCCGAGAACCGTCCGTGCGCGCGTAATATCCGCCAGATTCGCCGCCATGTCGGCGCGCTCGAGCGGACCGCGTTCGACGTTCGCTTTCTTTCCAATCAGATTTTCCAGCTTCGTAATTAAGTCGTTCATCGAGATCGACTCATGTCCGCCGAGGTTAAAAACCTCATACCCGACTTTTTGGAGACCCAAAATCGTCCCCGCCGCAATGTCGTCGATAAAGGTAAAACCGCGCGTCTGCTCGCCGGAACCATTGAGTCGGAGTTTCTCGCCTTCGGAAATCCATTTGACAAAGCGGAAAATCGCCATGTCCGGTCTGCCTTTTGGACCGTAAACGGTAAAGAAGCGGAAGACGGTGACGTCGATGCCATGCAGGTAGTGATACGCGTAACACATCGTTTCCGCGCCTTTTTTCGTCACAGCGTAAGGCTGGAGCGGGTGATCCGTGTCCGCGTTCTCAGGCGTTGGGAAAGGCGCGTTTGCGCCGTAGACGGAGGAAGTCGACGCCTGAATGAATTTCGGGATTCCGAATTTCTTCGCCGATTCGAGCAGGTTGAGATTGCCTTTCATGTTCGAATCGAGGAAAATCCATGGATTTTCGACCGAACGGCGCACGCCGGGAATGCCGGCAATATTGATAATCGCTTCGGTCGGATTCTTCGCGAAATGATTCTCCAAAAGCGGCAAATCCGTAATATCTCCATAGATAAACTGGAAGTTTTCGCGCTTCAGGAGCGGTTCCAACCGGTAGCGTTTCATGGATGGGTCATACGTGTCGTTCAGGTTATCAATGCCCACGACGGTATCGCCGCGATCCAGAAGCATTTCACAAATACGCGAACCGATAAAACCCGCCGCACCGGTTACGAAAATCTGACGCTCGCTCATAATCGAACCACCTTTGGATTGTCACGTCCATCCTCTCCGAGGAAATTGCGCGTATCAACGATGAGCCGTGCGTTGTCGAGGATCTGCCGTTTATCGAA
Organism: Flexilinea sp.; assembly: GCA_034430135.1. Lineage (GTDB taxonomy): Bacteria > Chloroflexota > Anaerolineae > Anaerolineales > Anaerolineaceae > Flexilinea. Next base: position 1,989 of record DAOUFB010000052.1, read on the forward strand.
GACACGGTGATTCGTCAGGATGACGACGCAGTCCGAATCGGAAGTCGCCGCCGCTGGGTCGCCAATAGATTCATGAACCGTATCCTCAAGCCGGAATGAGGTGACGTATGGGTCATAGTATACGACTTCCGCGCCTTTCGCCATCAGAAGATGGATTACGTCGAGGGCGGGACTTTCGCGCATATCGTCGATATCCGCTTTATAGGCGACGCCCATAACGAGGATTTTCGCGCCTTTCAGGCTTTTCCCGACCTCATTCAGCGCGTCCTGAATCAACCCGACGGTATAGCGCGGCATGTTGGTATTGATCTCCGACGCCAATTCGATGAAGCGCGTATTGTAGTGCATCGATTTCATCTTCCAGGAGAGATAATGCGGGTCAACCGGAATACAATGACCGCCCAAGCCTGGACCCGGCGTAAACTTCATGAAGCCGAACGGCTTCGTGTTCGCGGCTTCGATCACTTCCCAGACGTCCAGATCGAGACGGTCGCAAATCTGCGCCAGTTCGTTGACATAGGCGATATTGACCATGCGGAACGTATTCTCGTGAAGCTTCGCCATTTCGGCGACTTCCGGCGACGAGACGGGAACGATCGTATCAATCGCGCGCTCGTACCAGCGGCATCCAATCTCAGTGCAATCCTTGGTCATGCCGCCGATAATCTTCGGCGTCGTCCGCGTCGTCCAATCCGTTCGTCCGGGATCGATTCGTTCGGGAGAAAAGATCAGGAAGAAATCCTCGCCCACGACCCAATCGCGTCCAGCCAGCACCTTCGGCAGAATCAGCTCGCGCGTCGTTCCGGGATACGTCGAAGACTCAAACGTAATCGCCATGCCGCGGTGCAAGTACGGCGCAATGCGCTCCGCAGCGCTGACAATGAACGATAAATCCGGGTCGCCCGTGTTTCGGAGCGGCGTCGGAACGCAAATCGTCACCAGATCAATATCATGCAGGCAGCTGAAATCGCTCGTCGCGCGCAGCTTTCCCGCCGAAACGTACTTCGCAACGTCCGCGGACGAAATATCCGGAATGTAGCTCTCCCCGCGGTTGATCGAAGCGGCTTTCGCCTTATTGATCTCAATTCCGGTCACGTCGTAATCGGCTTCGGCGAAGACAACCGCGAGCGGCAGCCCGACATAGCCGAGCCCAATGATCGCCATCTTCGCTTCATTCCGTGCGATTTTTTCTTTTAATCGGTTAAATATTTCTTTCATGTTTCGTTTAGCGTTCAAAAACAACGCTGCCTTCGATGATCGTATGCGTAACCTCGAACGCATCCGTCATCAAGACAAGATCCGCCAATTTTCCTTTTTCGATAGAGCCCGTCTCCGCCGAAACGCCGATCTTGATCGCCGCATTTAAGCTCGAACAGCGCCAAAGTTCTTCGAGCGGCGCCCCGGTATTTTCGGAGAAGTTCTTCAGCGCCCGATCCATCGTCAACGCCGAGCCGGCTAAATTTCCGCCCGGAAGCCGTAAATTCGTCCCATTCTCCGAGACCGTCACGTCAACCGTGTCCGTGAATGGATAGGTGCCGTCCGGAAGACCCGATGGGCGGATACAGTCAGTGATCAGGATAATGCCCCGATTGCCCTTCGCGCGGTAGGCTAAATTCTGCGCCGCCGGATGTGAATGAATATTATCACAGATGATTTCAGCCGTATAAGCGTCAAGCGTCAGCGCACCGCCGACCGTCCCGGGTTCACGGTGCGAGAACGGTTTCTGACCGTTGAAGAGGTGCGTAATGACCGAGAAACCATGATTCGCGGCTTCGACCAGATCCTGATAACTTGCGTCGGTATGCCCCGCCGAGACCGTAATCCCCTCCGCGGCGAAAATATCCCCCGCGGCGCGGTTCTCCGGAAACTCCGCAGCCATCGCGATCAGGCGGATTTTTCCGGCGCTGATAAACTCGCGAACTTCCTTCGGATCAGCCCGGCGGATCGAATTCGGATCCTGAGCACCGGCGCGAACGAGATTAAAGTACGGACCTTCGAGATGAACCCCGAAAACCTTCGAGCCCTTCCCGCGTTCATCAACTAACGATGAAACCGCTTCGATCGCGGAGATCGTCGCTTCGCGCGTATCGGTCAGCGTCGTCGGAAGAAAACCGGTGACGCCGTATTTTGCGTTTCGCTCGGCAATCGCGCGCAGTCGAACCGGATCCGCGTCCATCGTGCAGTAGCCCAACCCGCCATGGGTATGAATATCGATAAAGCCGGGAAGCAGATTTTTTCCCGCGGCGTCAATCGTCGCGTCAACGGCGGCGCGAAGTTCTGCGCTGGGTTCGCCCTGCGCGAAGGAGGCTATTTTTTTCCCTTCCACTAAGAGCCAGCCCCGAAAGGCAGGAATAAGCGGTGTATAAATAAGAGCGTTGGTAATTAAGAGTCTTTTCATGATCTAATCTGATCCTTCTTTCGGGAAATTCTATTCAATAAACCTCCCGATTTTTATTTTCGAACGGTTTCAATTATAATATAAATTCGTGGGGCCCATAGCTCAGCGGTTAGAGCAGGGGGCTCATAACCTCTTGGTCGTAGGTTCGAATCCTACTGGGCCCACAGGCAGGAAAAATAATCGAAGTGTGTGGTTTGCGTGTAACGCTTTTTCGTCGCATTCTTGACAGATTTTTAGTTCTGCGTAGAATAAAGGAAGTTGATCCTCGATAGCTCAACGGCAGAGCGGGCGGCTGTTAACCGCTAGGTTCCAGGTTCGAATC
>DAOUFB010000053.1:0-7564 GCA_034430135.1 Flexilinea sp.
AATTAGGCAGAGCGCCTGTCTCCAAAACAGGAGGTTGTGGGTTCGATTCCTGCTTCACCTGCTAATCAAAAAACAGCGCCGCTCCAGACAGAGCGGCGCTGATTGGCTTGAATAACTGTCCTCGAACGAGAAGGAGAACAAAGAATGGCAACAACGGATAAAAACAGAGATAAAGCTGGAAAGGCAGCGGCAAAGAAAACGACAAATCAGAAGCCGAACCGCGTCCAGAAGTGGTGGAATCAGACGGTTGGCGAATTGCGCCGCGTGACCTGGCCGACCCGCGAAGAAGCGATCCGAATGACGAAAATTGTTTTAGTCGTTGTTGTTGCGATGGCGGCTTTTTTGGGTATTATTGATTTCATTTTCTCCGAACTCTTCGGCTTCATTATCAGCTAAGGACGAAGAATCAGGAAGTAGTAAGGCATGGAAGATTTTGAATTAGAACTACCTGCTGACGGGATCGAAGTCGATCCGCTCAGCGCGGCGGTTGATGAATATGAGGCGGCGAAGGCGGAACGCGCTCGCAAAAACGCTGAAGAAAAGGGAAGCAAGACGCGATCGCGAAAAACCGCCGCCAAGGCAGCCAAGGAATCAACCGAGGATGCGGAGTCTATCGAGGCGACGAACGAGCGCGGCTGGTTTGTCATTAACTGCTACTCCGGATACGAGAAGAAGGTTCGGAAAAACCTTTCCCAGCGGATTGAATCCATGGGTATGAAGAATTTTATTTTCGATATCGTCGTCCCGACACAGGAAGAGATCGAAGTCCGCGATGGAAAGCGGGTCACAATTGACCGGCTCATTTTCCCGGGCTATTTGCTCGTTAATATGATTTTGACCGAAGAATCCTGGTTCATTGTCCGCAACACGCCGGGCGTTACTGGCTTCGTCGGTATGGGCAATCAGCCGACTCCGCTTCGTCCGGAGGAAGTCAATAGCATCATCAAGCGCATGGAAGCTCAAGCTCCGGTTGTCAACGCCAGCTTTAAAGTTGGCGAAAAAGTCCGAATCGTTGATGGTCCTTTCAATGACTTCCGCGGGAATATTTCGGAAATTGACCTTGAAAAGTCGAAAATTCGCGTCATGGTTAATTTCTTCGGTCGTGAAACGCCGGTTGAACTCGACTTTTTGCAAGTCGAAAAGTGCTGATTTTGTGAATTGGAGACTCAACGCGAGTCTCTAAATATCAAGTGGAAGGGCAGCTGCCCGTTATTACCACAAGGAGATAAAAATGGCAAAGAAAATTAAAGGTATTGTTAAGTTGAACCTGAACGCCGGTAAGGCGAATCCGGCGCCGCCGGTCGGTCCGGCGCTCGCTGGCTATGGGATCAACATCATGGCGTTCGTCAAGGATTACAACGCCCGAACGCAGAACCGCGTCGGCGAAGTTATCCCGGCGGAAATTACGGTCTATACCGACGGTTCGTTTACTTTTGTCCTGAAAACGCCTCCGACCACCTTCCTGATCAAGAAGGCAGCTGGGTTGGAAAAGGGTTCCGGACTGGCGTCGAAGGGTAGCGAAGGTACGATTACCCGTGCTCAGGTTCGCGAAATCGCTGAGACCAAGTTCAACGATACGAATGCGGTCAATATCGAAGGCGCAATCAAGCAGATTGAAGGCAGCGCCCGCAACATGGGCATTAAGATCGTCGACTAAGAAATCAAGATGGAAATGTGGGAGAGGCACTGCCTCGATTGAACCACAAGGAGAAAAAATGGCAAAACACGGTAAGAAATTCCAGGACGCGGCGAAGAAAGTCGATCGCTCCGTATATTACAACCCGCTTGAAGCTGTCAAGCTCGCGAAGGAAACCGCGATTACGAAATTCGACTCGACGGTTGAAATTCATATCAACACGACGCTGGACCCGCGCCAGGCGGATCAGCTCGTCCGCGACGTCGTCGTTCTTCCGAACGGTTTAGGTAAGTCGGTTCGCGTTTTAGTCTTCGCTCAGGGCGATGGCGCGAAAGCAGCGCAGGAAGCCGGTGCGGATTACGTTGCTGACAGCGATGAATGGATCAAGAAGATTCAGGACGGCTTTACTGATTTCGATGTCGCGATTGCGACGCCGGATATGATGGCGAAGGCTGGACGTTTGGGTCGTGTCCTCGGTCCGCGCGGTTTGATGCCGAACCCGAAGGCTGGAACGGTCTGCTCCGCTGAAGAACTACCGCGCACGATTATGGAAGCCAAGGCGGGTCGCGTTGAGTTCCGTCTGGATAAATCCGCGAACCTCCATGCGCCGATTGGAAAGGCTTCGTTCAGCGTCAAAGCGCTCTATGAGAATCTTCAGGCGTTCATGGAAGCCGTCAAAAAGGCGAAACCATCAGGTGCGAAGGGCGCGTATATCCGCAAGGTGACGCTGACTTCGACGATGGGTCCGGGTGTCCGCGTTGAAGCCAATCAGGCTCAGACGATGGTCAATTACACGGAATAATCGATTATTCAAATTTGAAGATGATTGCCGTTGGCAAGTTCGAGGCGAAAGCTGTGAATCTGCTGACGGCAATTTGTTTTAATTGCATACCGCTGCTATCTTGCGCTTGGTTCTGAGTTGTCGGATGACGGATGACGATATACGTCAGCGTATCGCCGCTGTCCGCAGTGACAATCCAATCCGTTTAAAACAAAAACATCCGAACCCTGATGTTGGATTCGGATGTTTTGTTTAACTTCCTAAGAAAAGGAACCGATTATGCCAGAATGCGTTTATCCGTACGGATGACGATATGCCCGGTTTCGCCACCGAAGTGCGCCGCAGCCGTGGAATCATCCGCGATAGAAACGCCCGGAACCATCAATTTGAGCTGACCATCTGTCAGAAGCGTCGAGATCAACGCATCCAGGTCCTTGAGATTGTCTTCTTCGAATGATTTCATCGAAGCGAGCGTGAGCGTATCGCCGTTGACCGCGATAACTTTCCAGTCCATACCGTTCAGCTTGACGACATCGCCAACCGCATAGGTGCGGCTGACCGCAGGACGGTAGGGCGTGTTCATTGACGATCCGTTCCCCGATCCTGCCCATGAATTCGTGCTGGGATTCGAGCCGCTGTTCATGCCGGGATTCGTGCCGTTGTTCGTACCTGGATTCGATCCGCTGTTCGCGCCGGGGTTCGTGCCGGGATTCGGTTCCTGCGTCGGAGCAGGCGTTGGTTGCTGCGTCGGAGCTGGCGTCGGGCTCGGATAGACGTTTAATGGTGCGTCGCTATTCATATTCGCTCCCGGAGCGTAGTACTCGATGCTGCCGTTTGTCAGACCGCTCGTATTGGGGTTAACCGACGCGCCGTCTTCTGGGTTGTTCTGGTTGTTTATTCCACCGCCGTTGCCAATACCGGCGCCTGTGCCGCGATGAGCATTTCCTTCGCCGCCCTGAGTTTTTACTTTGGCGCCGCCGCTGATATTAATGTTGCTGCCATTACCCCATGCACCGCCGCCGATGCCCGCGCCGTGCGAACCGCCCGAAGCCGAGACATTACCGCCGCTGATGTTGATGTTGCTGCCGTTGCCCCATGGTGCGTTAGCTGCGCCGTTATCTCCGCCGCCGATGCCCGCGCCGCCTTCACCGCCCGTAGCTGTGACATTGCCGCCGCTGATGTTAATGTTGCTGCCGTTGCCGGTGTTGCCGCCGCCGATACCCGCGGCGCCAATACCGCCTGTAGCTGTGACATTGCCGCCGTTGATGTTAATGTTGCGTCCATCATCGCTGTCTCCGCCGCCGATGCCCGCGCCGCCATCACCGCCTTCGGCAGTGATATTGCCGCCGTTGATATTAATATTGCTGCTGGAGGAGCCAACTCCGCCGCCGATACCCGCGGCGCTTTCTCCGCCCATGGCGGTCAGACTGCCATTATTGTCCGCATCGTTGATGGTCAGCGTACCGGCGCCGGTTTTCTCGACTCCCGCACGACCGTCAGCGCTTTGCAGCGTGTTATTGCCGTTCAGCTCGACGTTGACGTTTCCACTGCCGCCGGTGGTAACCGCCGCTGTGTTTCCGCCAGTGGTGTCGATGTTCAGGTTCTTGATCGTTACGTTCGCGTCCTTGTCAGCTTCTGCGTTAACGGTGACAGAGTTTCCGCTGGGCGTGTCGCTGTCGCGCTGGGTGATAACCGGGTTGTCGTCCGGAACGTCAATTTGCGTCCCCTGCGAAACGGTTTGCCCGTTGTCCCCGGAGTTGACCGTAATATTTCCGTCTTCAATGTACCAGTCACCAGCAAAGACCGGTGTGATTTGTCCCGCGAGCAATAAAAGCGCGCTGAGCGTTGAGAAAAATTTTCTGAATTTCATGTTATAAATAAGCCTCATCTTTCATAATTCTTTCGATTTGTTTTATCTGTTCGGATTGGAGACATGGATAAGCGGCACCGAAACCCGGTGAATTCTTATCACCTTGTAACTCTACCAAACATGGAACCGCTAAATCTTACCAAATAAAATAAAAGTTTGTGGATAGAAAAAGAAAAATAGTGATCAACGCGCGATACGAAGATACATTGATGGAATGTGACTATTAATCATGTAGTCCACTCAAATCAAAAACTTTCGTGTATAATAGTTGCGTTCACTTAAGACAGCTGGTGCCCGCCAAAGGGCTTAATATCCTGCCGAGGCGAATGACCCCTGAGATCCAGGTTATGATGGATTTGTATGTCTTTGCCTATGCTGTCGGCGAAGACATTTATTTTTAACTCTTAAGGAAGGAGGAATTACACCTTGGCCTTTACTCGATCTGAAAAAAGCGCGATGATGGGCAGCTATCGGGAGATGCTCGATCAGTGCCAAGCGATTTTCGTGCTTGAATATTCGAAGATGGACATGAAGATGATCGATAAGATCCATGCTCAGGCGCGCGAAGCGGGCGGCGAATTACATGTCGTCAAGAACACGCTCTTCAAATTAGCCGCGGAGGAATTGGGTTACACGATCAGCAATGACGTCAACGTTGGTACGTCCCTCGTTGGTTTCGCGTTCAAGGATGCCGCAGCGCTTGCGAAAGCGGTCATGGAAATTGCGAAGAATGAAGCGTTCAAGATTAAGGGCGGTTACCTGGATAAGGCGTTTTTGAACGAAAAATCCGTCAAAGCGTTGTCCGACCTGCCGCCGCTTCCGGTCATGCGCGCGAAGCTGCTTGGAACGATCATGGCGCCTGCGTCGAAGCTCGTCCGCACGATCAACGAACCCGGTCGCTCCCTCGCTGCCGTCGTTCAGGCTCATGTCAAAGCGCAGGAAGCTGCGTAAGACGCGGGTTCTTTCAATATCGGTTGCCTCTTGGTTTCAAGAGATGAATTGGGCGAACGCCCGTTTAGTACGAATAAAAAATAAAACAAAAACGTAGGAGTTTTTTACAATGGCTGACATTACGAAATTGATTGATGAACTGAGCGCGCTGAGCGTTTTAGAAGCTGCTGAGCTGGTCAAGGCTCTCGAAGAAAAATGGGGCGTTTCCGCCGCTGCGCCGGTTGCCGCCGTTGCGGTTGCGGGTCCTGCTGAACCGACCGGTCCGGCCGAAGTTCCGACCGAATTCGACGTCATTATCAAGGACGCCGGCGCGAAGAAAATTGACACCATCAAGGTTGTCCGCGCGCTGACCAACCTCGGTCTCGTCGAAGCCAAGGCGATGGCTGAAACCGCTGGTTCGAAGGTTCTGACCGCTGTCTCGACCGAAGCTGCTGCTGACGCGAAGAAGAAGCTCGAAGAAGCCGGCGCGACCGTCGAAGTCGTTCCTGCTGCGTAATCGAATTTCGATTCATGAATCCGCCCCAATCGGGGCGGATTTTATTTAATGCACCGTGCAACGCGCAGTCTGATTCTCGGACAGGCGGATCGTCTGCGTCGCGACCGCTTCGCGGAATGCTTCGTCATGCTCGACGAAAATCATCGTCGGTTCGAATTTTAGAATCAGTTCCTCGATTTGGAGCCGTGAATAAATATCGATGTAGTTCAGCGGCTCATCCCAAACGTAGAGATGCGCCCGTTCGCAGAGACTTTTCGCCATCAGGATTTTCTTTTTCTGACCGTCGGAGTACGTCTCAATCTTTTTTTCGAACTGAATCCACTCGATACCCATATAGCGGAGCATTCCTTTAAATAGGTTCTCATCGATGTTGCTGCGGGTGATGAATTCGGATAACGTTCCGTTGAGAGAGGATGTATCCTGCGGAACGTAGGAAATTTTGAGATCGGAGCTGATTCGAATCGTCCCGTCATAAGTCAGCTTTTCGCCCAGGAGACATTTCAGGAGGCTCGTTTTTCCGCTCCCGTTTTTTCCGTCGAGCGCGATCCGGTCTCCTCGCTGAATCATGAACGAAACTGGCGGTGAAATTGGACTCCCGCCATAGCGGACGGCAAAATTCGAAAATTCTGCGAGCCTGCGTGCGTGGTATGGCTCGGGGATGAGTTTTAATCCGCGTGCAACCTCGACATTTTTCAGTAATTCGGCTTTTTCCTCGATTGCCTCTTTGCGCCTGCGCTCGATTGATTTCGCCCGTTTCATCATCTTCGCGGCCCGGTGCCCAATGTAACCGCGGTCAACGGCGCCCGTTCCAATCTTCTCAGCTTCGATTTTATCGGACCAATGCGACGTTCTTTGCGCTGCCTGACTGAGGCGGCGGATGTCTTTGATCAGCGTTTCATTCTGCTCGTGTTCGAGCGCCTGCCGCTGTTCAAAGTTCGTCATGAAGGTCGAAAAATTCCCGCTTTGAACCTCGATATCGGCGCGGTTAATCGAAAGGATATGGTCGACGCAGCCGTCTAGAAACCGCCGGTCGTGCGAGACGACGATGAAACCTTTTTTCTGGTTCAGGTATTTCGAAACGATACGGCGTCCATAGCTGTCTAAATGATTCGTCGGTTCATCGATGAGAAGGAAATGTCCCTCGTTCAGGAAAAGTGCGGTGAAAAGGACTTTTGTCTGCTCCCCGTTGGAGAGGAGGTAAAAGGGTGTTTCAAGCGTGCCGGGCCGTAGTTCGAGACGATCGAACTCCCGCTGGATTTCCCAGTCCTGTGCAGTCGGACAAATCTCTTTCATGATGGTTGCTGCGGACTGAGCTTTGTTGCTGACCTCGTAGGGAAAATAATCGAAGAGCATCGAGGTTGTTATTCGCCCCTGATAGTCGTATTTTCCGCGTAAGAGATTTAGAAAAGTTGTTTTTCCTCTGCCGTTCCTGCCGACGAATCCCAGTTTCCAATCGGTATCAATCTGAAAATTGACCTTGCTGAAGATTTCATCGCAACTTGACGGATAAGAAAAGGTCAGGTTTTCTACTTTTATCAGTGCCATGGCTGTACTACTCCCGTGATTTATAAAAGAACAGAACCGCAGGAAAGCAGCTTCCCGCGGTTCGTGACCTCTTGATAAACCGTCCGTGAACGGCACGATAAAAGGTTCGTTTAAAAATAGCGCGATGATAACCTTCCTGCAAATGGACGCAGCAACATACGGAGGAATACCCCGGTATGATTGCGAATCCAAACCTATTTGCAAGAAATGCCGTTCATCGTGCTTCGAAACCTCCCCTTTACTATTTTCTAATTTTTAGCATGGTTTTTGCGATGGGTCAAGCGG
>DAOUFB010000054.1:0-6119 GCA_034430135.1 Flexilinea sp.
AGAAAAAATCATCGCTCTAACCGGAAAATCTAAGAAAATCGGAGGCGGGTTATGCAACCACACGCGATACACAACCAGACAACAACCCTAACACCGCTCTATCCGTTCGACTGGCAAACACCGGAAACGGCACGTCTTCGGAGCGCCGCCAGCCAGCTTGCCTCAATTACGCTGGAAGAGATGGATTCCGTCAAGCTCATGAACCGCATTGATCGGAAATACACGCTGAACAAGCTGGCGCTTCCTGAGATTCTTGACACGGTGTGTGATGAATACCGCATCCTCGCCGTCGAAGGGTATCGGTTAAACGATTATCGGACCGTTTACTTCGATACCGGGGAGTTCGAGTTATATACGCGCCATGTTACGAAACGGAAGAATCGCTATAAAGTGCGCCAGCGGGAATATCTCTCGTCCAATCAGGTTTTCCTCGAAATCAAGCAGAAAACCAACAATGGACACACGATTAAAACGCGCGTTGAAGCCAACCATTTCACGGAAATCTTCGACCGTCAAAAGGAAATCGGTGTTTCACTCGCGGACGAATGGATGCAGCTTGAGGCAAAGCTCTGGAATAATTTCACGCGCATAACGCTCGTCAGCCGCACGAATCAGGAGCGCGTCACCATTGATACCGACATTACCGTTTCATCGCCGAACGGGTACCGCTCTCTCGGGAATATCGCAGTCGCAGAAATAAAAACCAGTTCCGCTGGAACGCACTCCCGAATCACCGAGATCCTGAAAAGCCGCCGTTATCATGCGCAATCTTTCAGCAAGTACTCCGTCGGCGTCGCGCTCCTCTACGACAACGTCAAAAAGAACAGCATGAAACCGCTCCTCCTCAGGTTGGGAAAAATCATCGAAAGGGACTTGTAACTATGCCGAACCTCACTTTATTCATTTTAGGCTTCTTAATCAATTTCACCGTCGCTTTTATCCTCGTTCGCTGGATTTATCTTCCATCGTCTCCGGTCAAATCGCACGTCTTCACCTTCATGGCGTTCAACACAATTATTTATTTCGTCATCAGCATTCTAACCAGCTCGGAAATGGGCATTGGAATTGGGTTCGGACTTTTCGCGATTTTCTCCCTGCTGAGGTATCGGACCGATCCGATCCCGATCCGTGAAATGACCTACCTTTTTATCATTGTTGCGCTGCCGGTCATGAACTCCGCCGCGGTCTCCGATCAGAAATGGGTTGAAATGATCATCGCGAACGCCACCGTCCTGCTCGTGCTCTTCCTGCTCGAAAAGGGCTGGGGATTCCGCTACGAAATATCAAAGTCAATCCTCTATGAAAAAATTGATTTGATCGTCCCGGAACGCCGCGCGGAACTGATCGCTGACCTCGAAAAACGCACTGGGCTCAAGGTAAAACGCGTCCACGTTGGACGGCTTGACTTCATGCGCGACGTCGCGACGCTCGAGGTATTCTCTGACTTCCCCGACGGAAACGGCTTTTTACGGTACAATTCCGACGCAGCCGCTTTGGCAGCGGACGAGGACGACGATTAGGCACCTGCCGTATTAGCAAGAACCAAACGAACAGGATCAGAACATCATGGCGCGAAAAATTTTAGTCGTGGACGACACCCGGAATATGCAAACGATGCTGCGTGATTTTTTAGAAACGCATGATTTTGAAGTCATCGTCGCTGGAGATGGGGTCAAAGCGCTCAATGCGCTCAAGACAAACATGGTGGATCTGATCCTGCTCGATATCATGATGCCGAATATGGACGGTTTCCAATTCATTACGCAACTTAAACGCACATCGAGCATCCCCGTCATCATGGTAACCGCCCGGCAGCAGGAATCCGACCTGATCAAAGGGTTTGAGCTGGGCGCGGACGACTACGTGACGAAGCCTTTCCGCTTCCGCGAATTACTGATGCGGATGCGTGCCGTGCTGCGGCGGGCGGGGACTTTCGCGAACACGTCCGACGACCTTTTTTTCGGCGACATCGTGCTCAGTCGCAGCGCGCATAAAGTCACGAAGAACGGTGAGATCATTGAGCTGACCCCGCTTGAATTTTTTATCCTTGAGACGCTGATGTCCGTTCCAGGTCAGGTCGTCCGGCGAGCCGAACTAAGCGTTCGCCTCATTGAGAACGGTTTCAGCGGTTCGGAAGCGACGATTAAAATTCATATCCGCAACATTCGCCAGAAGATCGGGGACAACCTGAATCAGCCGATCTATATTGAGACCGTTTTCGGAATTGGTTACCGCTTCCTTGAATCGGCTGCGTAGGGTCTTCTGCAATGGGATTAGATTTAAATATACTTTATCTTATTTAGATATGTTGCATTAAAGGCGAAAGACGATCGCACATGAAAAGTACGCTGCGCAGGAAACTGATTCTATCGTATTTAGCGGTAACGCTAATTGTCGTAACCTTCGTAATCGTTTTCCTCCTCGCGAATAGCGGGGAATCACTCATGGAACTCATCATAGATCAGGAAACTGCTGCGATGAAGACTTCGATCCAGACCTATTATCGCAAAAACGGCAGTCTTAAAGGATTCTACTTCGTCGAAGTCTGGGAAGATATTTTCGAAGAATGGTCCGATGACGACGAGGAATCTGAGTCAGAAAGACCCGGTTTTTCCCGCCCCCATAACGATCCGTTCAATCCGCGAATTCGTATGCGCGGCGTGTTTGGACTTGCTGACGCCGAGGGAAGAGCCGTTTTTCCAATGCCGAACTGTTTACCGGGGGAAATCATTCCCGAAGAATATTACGAGAACGCGGTTGAAGTCAATGTTGACGGGAAAACGGTCGCCTATATTATTCCGGACAGAAAACACAAATTCGAATTCAGCGCTGAAGAAGAAATTTACCTGAAACGTTCGACGTTCGCGATTACGCTCGCTGGGATCATCGGCGCAGGGATCGCAATCCTTTTCGGGTTACTCATCTCCGCGGGAATCCTGAAACCGGTTCGCCGCCTAACGGCGGCGGCAAGCGCTTTATCCGACGGCGAATTGGGGAAGCAGGTCGAAATCACCTCGAAAGACGAAATCGGGCAGCTCAGCCAGACGTTCAACAAAATGTCCGCGGAGCTGGCGCGTATCGATGTCCAGCGGAAACAACTCACCGCCGATATTACGCATGACCTTTCGACGCCGATTCAGATTATTTCTGGTTATATGGAAATGCTTGAAGAGGAGTCGATCCAACTGACCCCCAAACGGATTCAAATCATCCGCACAGAGCTCGAACATCTCCGCCGTCTTGTCAGCGACCTGACGACGCTGAGCCAGGTTGAAGGCGGCGCGCTAAAGCTCCAAACCGAAACCTTTAAGCCCGCCAAACTGCTCCAGCAAATTTGCGATACCTATCGTCCCATCGCTGCATCGCAGGAAGTTGAGCTGCGCTTTGAAACCGACGTTTCCGGAAAAGGATGCGAATTGACGGTAGATCCGGGACGCTTGTTGCAGACCGTTCAAAACCTCATCGAAAACGCCCTGCGCTATACGCCCGAGAACGGGAAAATCACGCTGACGCTCGGATGCAAAGAGAGAAACGTGAAAATCTCGGTCCGCGATACCGGAGTTGGGATCGACGCGGAAGACATTCCGTACGTATTTGATCGGTTTTACCGGACCGACAAATCGCGCAATGCAAATCAGGGGAAAATGGGACTTGGGCTGTCAATTTGCAAAGCGCTGACGCTCGCGCAAGGCGGCAAAATTTCCGTCTCGTCCGAGGGAAAAGGCAAAGGCACAACCTTCGAACTGAGCTTTCCCGCTGTTCCAATTCAGAAACCGTAAATATACAAAATAAACCGCAATGAGTAAGTTTTAGAAACTCGGTTTTCCTTAGAAGCTGTATGTTATGATTTACAGAAAATTTCAAGATATTTGTTCGCGCGTGTTCTAATCCGCGCGAACATGCAGCAAGGACCTATGCGAATCGCAATTTTATCGGACACTCACAATCAAATCACACGCACCCAAGAGGCGATTGACGTTTGTCGAGCGGAAGGAATCACGGAGATTATCCACTGCGGCGACGTGACCCGCGTCGAAATGGTCGAATTATTCACGGATTTTACGCTCCACCTCATCTACGGCAATAACGATATAGATGAGGTCGGGCTAAGGCTGGCGGCGCAAAGCTGCGGCGCGGGTTCGACCTGCGGCGAGATTTACACCGCCGAAATTGACGGGAAGCGCCTCGCCGCGATCCATGGCGACGCGTGCCCAATGCTGGACGAGCTGATCCGAAGTCAGCGCTTCGATTACGTATTCCATGGACATACGCACCGAATCCGCGATGAAAAGGTTGGAAAGACCCGCGTTATCAATCCCGGTGCGCTCGGCGGATCTCGCCGCGACCGCCGGAACTTTTGTATTCTCGAATTTAAGACGGACGACTTGACGCACTACTCCATGTTCGAGTAGCGCGCCGAAAAGGACAACCCAACGGATGAACCTGATTCTGACTCATGAACACGCCGACTTTGACGCGATCGCCTCGCTCATGGCGGCATGGCTCTTAAACCCGGGCTTTCTCGCCGTGCGTCCGATTCATGTCAACCGCAACGTCGCCGTCTATTTAAAGGATTACCGCGCCGAAATTCCGTTTCATGTGATTAAGAACTTGCCGCGCGAAAAAGCCGAGAATGTTCTCCTCGTCGATACCCATCGCCTTTTTTCGGACGAATTTATCGGCGCAAAAACGCAAATCCGCGTCATCGATCATCATCTTCCCGGTCCGAAAGTCTCGCCGGAATGGAGCTGCCGCTTTGAAACGATCGGCGCCTGCACGAGTATCCTGGTTCCCGAACTGCGGCGTCAAGGCGTCCGACTCGTTCCCGAAGTCGCAAACCTCCTCCTCTTAGGCATCTACGAGGACACCGGCAATCTGACTTATGGCTCGACGACGGTTCAGGATCTTCGCGCCGCGACCTGTCTCATCGAACAAGGCGCGGATATTAACATCCTGCAGCGCTATTTGCACCAGCCGCTGACCGACAGCCAGCGGGTTTTAGCCGACCGCTGCCTCGAAACAATGGAGACGCTCACCATCGCGGGCGAGGAAATCGTGATCGCGTCCGCCGATGCGATCGATATTCACGACGAATACTCGACCGTCGCACATTACCTTCGCGATATGACCAGTCCGGACGCACTGTTTATCCTGCTGCGTTCGCGCGCTGGGCTGCGCCTTATCGGACGCGCGACCAACGATCGGATCAACGTCGGAAAAGTCATGAAAAACTTCCATGGCGGCGGTCATCCGCGTGCCGCGGCGGGGCTCATGCCCCTCGAGAACGAAGATGATCCCGCGGCTGAAATGAAAACCGTTCGCGATCGCCTCGTCGAACTCCTCCCGAGCTACGTTACGCCGCGGATCACGGTGAGCGCAATTAGCTCAACGAACCCGCTGACGCTTCAGGATACTCTCTCGATCAAAGCCACAATGGAAATCGTCCGCCGATACAGCCACGAGGGTTATCCAGTCGTTGACGCAGCTGGAAAGCCAGTCGGACTTCTAAACCGCCGTCAGCTGGATCATGCGCATGAGTTTGAACTGGATGACCAACTCTCTTCAATCATGGAAATCGGGAGCTTTTCCGTCCTTCCGGACGACTCAATCGACACGGTTCAAAACATGATGAACCTGTCCGGCTGGGGTCAGCTTCCGGTCGTCGATGAACGTTCCGGAACCGTCATCGGAATCGTAACCCGCACCGACCTACTGCGGGCGTTAGGGCAGGGAGAGCGCGATCTCCGCCAAAATTTCGCCGCCGAGCTTGACGCTGCGTTTTCGCCCGGCGCGAAGGCGCTGATTGACGCCGTCGCCTCCGTCGCACAGCAATTCCGCTTTCCGGTCTATATCGTCGGCGGATTCGTCCGTGACCTGCTTCTCCGACTTCCCGTTCATGACTTCGACATCGTCATCGAGGGGGACGCGGTCAAGGTCGCGCACTGGCTCGTCCGGCGCTATGGAGGAAAGCTCCGCGCCCATCCGCAATTCGGAACAGCAAAATGGGAACTCCAGGGCGCTTTCGACCTAAGCGGGCTCCCGGATTTTCTCGACCTGATCTCCGCGCGGACCGAATTTTATGACTATCCGACCGCGCTCCCGACCGTCGAACGCAGCTC
>DAOUFB010000055.1:0-18336 GCA_034430135.1 Flexilinea sp.
GGGGTTTCACCCCGAGACCCCCGTGTCGAATTTAGGCGGTATTCATACAGATGCAACGGGGTTTGGGTCGCTTGCATCCCCGAAGCGTAGCGAAGTGGGAGTGTCCCCAAGAGGGGTACAGGGGAGGTCCCTGGTATGGATAATATATACTTTTATCAATGTCGACAGGACTCCGAGCCGAAGGCTCGTGGGGTCATTGTCGACATTGATTTTAATAAAAAGTGAATATTATCCAACCGGAAATTTGTTTTTGGACAGTCTCATTCCTTTTGAGCGTACTGCCTGTTTCGCCCTTATTGCAGGACGAACTCCGCCCCGCGGACATCAAGAACCTGAAGCTGCATCACGCGCAAAACCAGCCGGAAATAATCCGTTCCTTCCCGCGGAATCATGTCCAGCGTCCCAACAACCCGAACCCATGCGTTATCTTCAATCGGCTCGCCGTCATACGCCAGCTCAAAACCCGCGGAACCGTCATTTCCGCAGCAGCCCGGTCCATAGCGCATAACGTATTGCTCCGTCACCGTCCTGCCTTGGAACGGGTACTGCTGAAATTTATAGAGACCCTCAATCGAGATAATCTTTCCGATGTAATCGCTCGCATTGAGATAGATGTCATTGCATTGGGCAATGAACATTTTTTCGCCAATCTGAATATCAATTCCCGCAACCGGCGTCTCCGTCGGATAGCGCGTAGCATGAAACATCGGGGTCAGCGGATCCGGGGTCGCGCTCGGACGAACCGGGATCGCCATTTCTGTTGGCGTTTGCGTCGGATCGGACGCGGTCGCCGTCGCGGTAAAATCCATTAATTTGACAACTTTTTCCTGCTCCGCACAACCGCTCAGCGCCATGATTACGCTTAACGCAGCCGCAGCCCAAACCAACCATTTCCAGGTTCTGGTCATAAGAATCCTCCCTATCCGAACGCTTGCGCGGTCTTGATCTTTCCGATCGCCCAAAACACCAAAAAGAAAAACAACTGGACGAGAATCACCGAACCGCCCGCAGGCGTCGCAGCATAATATGAGATCGTCAACCCAGCGATAAAACCCACGATGGATACCGCAGCAGCGCAGAGAATTACGCTCCGGAACGACTTGAACAGCCGCATCGCCGTCAGCGCTGGAAAAATGAGCTGCCCCGTAATCAGGAGCGCACCCATGAGCCTCATTCCCAAAACGACGGTCACTGCTGTCAGCCCGGCAAGCAGCATATTATAGAAATCGACGCGGAGTCCGGTCGTCCGCGCAAAGGCTTCGTCGAACGTGACCAGGAAAATACGGTGATAAAAAAGCGTATATAAGAGCAGGACGACGCCCGAAAGAACGATCGAGAGCGCAACGTCGTTCTTGCTCATCGCCAAAATCGTCCCAAACATGTAATTACAGACGTCCGTCGTCATGCCCGTTGAGATTGAAATAATCAGGACTCCAACCGCGAGCGACCCCGTCGAAATCAGCGCAATCGCTGAATCGCCTTTGATCTTCGACGATTCATTCACGCGCAACAGCAGGAACGCAATCAAAATCGTCAATGGAATCGAAACGCGCAGCGGGTCAAGATCCAACGCCGTTGCAATCGCCAACGTTGCGAACCCAACATGCGATAAGCCGTCGCCAATCATCGCATAGCGCTTTAAAACGAGGCTGACACCCAGAAGCGCAGCGCATAGCGCAACCATCATACCGACGATAAACGCCCGAACCATAAACGGGAAAGACAGCATCTGGACAACAGACGCGAACGCAGATTCAATCATGAAACAGCTACTCCTTCCAACGTCTGCCCCCATGAACTCACGAGGTAATCATCAGCCGTTCCGAAAAAGGCAACCGACGAACTATAGTTTCCATCTGACTTGATCGTCGGAGGAATGAGATGAAGGACGTGCGTCGCTTCAGCAACCGCATTGCGGATATCATGCGTCACCATCACAACAGTTAAGCCCTCCCGTTTCGTAATCTCACGAATCAGCCGGTAAAGCTCCGCCGAAATCTGGGGATCGAGACCAGCGGTTGGTTCGTCCAAAATCAGGAGCTTCTCCGTCGCACAAAACGCACGTGCCAATAGGACGCGCTGCTGCTGTCCGCCCGACAATTCACCGTAGGGACGATTCCTCATTGATAGTAAATTCACCATTTCAAGCGACTTTTCCGCGCGGAGCCGTTCAGCCGAAGCAAAAAACGGACGGTGTCCGATCCGCGCGATACAACCCGAACGCACAATTTCAAAAACGGACGCGGGAAACGTCCGTTGAATTTCGGTTTGCTGTGGGAGGTAACCAATTTCCGTCAGCTTCAGATCATCGCTGAAACGGAGTTCGCCCTGCGCCGCTTTCTTTAAACCGACGAGCGTCTTGATCAGCGTGCTTTTTCCAGAACCATTCTCGCCCACAACGCAAAGAATGTCCCCAGGGCTGACGGAAAAAGTCAGCCCTGTAACGACCGGCGTCCGGTCATAAGTCAACGTCAAATCACGACATTCGATCAAATTCATTCTCAGTTTAGCGCCTCTTTCAATCCGTCCATGTTGCGCAGCATTAAATCTACCAGCGTTACGCCTGCCTGAAAATCCTGCTTCGAGACATTATGACCGGAATGAATTTCACGGGTAACGACCCCCGATGCTTCCGCGATTGCGTTCGCGATCTTCTGATTCGAGAATTCAATATAGAAAACAACCGGAATCTTTTCCGACTTGACGACATCAATCAGGAAAGCAATTGTCCCCGCGCTGGCTTCCGTATCCGTTGAGCAGCCGCTGAACGCGGCGTAATAGGTCAAGCCATACGCATCCGCAAGGTAACGAAGCGGGAAGCGGTCGCCGACAACGATGACCTTCCGCACCGCGTTATCGACGATAGCCTGATACGCTGCGTCGACCTCAGCCAACTTCGCCGTATAAGCTGCCGCATTGACAGCAAAGATTTCCGCATTTTCGGAATCGAGTTCGGACAAGACCGAGGTTAGTGCGTCTACGATACGAATAGCGTTTTTCGGAGATGTCCATACGTGTTCATCTAACTCAATTTCATGGTCGTGCTCATGATCATGGTCGTGAATTTCCTCATGCACATCGTGCTCATGATCATGGTCGTGAACTTCTTCATGCTCATCATGCGCATGATCATGGTCATGGACTTCCTCGTGGGCATTGTGCTCATGGTCATGGTCATGGTCGTGGGCTTCCTCGTGCACATCGTTTGCATGGTCGTGGTCATGGACTTCTTCATGCGCATCATGCGCGTGGTCGTGATCATGCTCGTGTTCCATACCTTCGACGATTTCTTCCGGAACCGCGTCAACCATCTCAATCATGCGAACCGTCTTCGGCGCTTTATCCCCAAACGATTCAACGATCCGCGCGACCCAGGTTTCATTTTCACCGCCGACCGTCACGAAAAGATCCGCGTTCTGAATCGCGATCATATCTTTCGGCGTCGGCTCGAACGAATGACTTTCCGCGCCAGGAGGAAGGAGCATTTCAACGTCGACATTTCCGCCGCCAATCGCACGAATAAAATCATAGCCTGGGAAATTCGTCGTCAGAACCTTCAGCGGTTTCGCCGCCGATACGGACATAACGCTGCCCAACAAAAGAACCAAAACCAACAAAAGCGCCCAGCTGCGCTTAAATTCAAACTTCGTCATAAGACAATTTCCTTTCGGTCCCCCCGTCCGCGCCGCAGTCGTCACATAAGCCTGAAAAAACGCGTCCGGTCGGATTTAAATTGAAATGATGTTCGGCGCGTAAATGCGCCTCAAAGGAGGACAGGTAGCTGCAATCGAGATGCTCCGTTTTACCGCAGCAGGTACAAACAAGGTGAATCTGATGATCCGATGCGTCGTGCGCTTCATGGTACTGAAAAAGAGTCCGCCTTGGGTCTCTGTCCATGAAGCTGACAACCTGATGGGTCTCGGTCAGGAGTTTCAAAACGCGGTAAACCGTCGTCCGACTAACCTTTTCGCCAGACTGGATTAACAATGAATACAGTCCATCGACGTCGTAAGCCTCATTCGGGTGCGCCATCAGATATTTCAGGACGATTTCGCGCTGTTTCGTTTGATAAACTCTTTCTTTCATGACGCCGCCTTTCCTTTCCTTAGCGATTGAAATTGCAATTCAATTTCAAATCATCTTAATCAAGTGCGGACGGACTGTCAAGGTTAGATTCTAAAAACCGTGTACAATTAGCGAAACCCTGACGAAGAAAGGCGCTTCAGCTATCGTGACCGTACCTCAAAGCCCACTCGGCGCAGCCGGCGATTCCGTAACCAAAGACGGACGGAACCGAATCGCGCGGCTCGAACGTCCGCATTCATTTTTCGATTTTCTAAAAAAAGAATACGAAGTCAACCTCCTTTTAGACGGCGATGCAACGATTCGTACCGGATCACCGCTATTATCCGGCGTCAATATCGACATGGATTGGCTCGAAAGCGGCGGGACGGCGGTTCACCCAAAAATTCTCGAGCTTCTCCGCGAGTTAAAACCAACGGCGCTCCGCCGCAATTTCGGCGGCGACGGATCGCAAATTTTGCCGTTTTTGACGCTCTGCCGCAGGGTCGGCGCTGCGCCATGTTTAAGTTTTGACATAGCTCATTTAGAACCGGACGCGCTGATACCGGTTCTAAATGAGCTGCGCACAGCGAAAAATGCGAGGGACTATAAGACGGTTTACGTTGAACTCGACGTCCGCGGATTCATTTCAAAAGCAGCAAACTCGGTGGAAACAGCCGCAGAGCGCGTCGTCAGCTTTTCCGAAACCCTCCGCAGCGCGGATCTCGATCCGTGTCTCATTTTGAGCGGCGTCGATCTCCTCGAAAATTTTTCGCGGCTCTGGTTTCAGAATTTAATATCGATTTGCGCTGATTCGGTCGATCAAGTTGGGGTCAGCTGGGCGATTCCTGGCGAAAAAGCTGCGCCGAGCGACGCCTCCGCCGTCGATTCCGCGGTGATTTACGCTGGCGCGGGCGAACGGCTTGTCCGTCTAACGAAAAAACTCTATGCGGACATTCCCGAGCCGCTGACTAAACCGGTCGTTCTGACATCATGGGCTTACGTTTATCCAGGTCAAACGAACCATCGCGCCTCCGCCTTCTACGCCGCGACCTTTCTCGACATGTTAGCTGCGGAACCGCGTTTTACGCTTCAATGTCTCGATTTATCCGCCATGCTGACGCGAACCGCAAATGGAGATTGGACAGAGACATCGTCAGCTTTTGCCCTGCGACTGCATCAAAATCATTTTGCGCGTCGGATCAGCTGGCGGGTGGTTCGCGAAGAGCCTGTGCCGTCGGCTCATAGCGACGGACTGCCCGGGATCGTCGATCCGTTCGAAGTCCCTGATGTCGTGATGAGCGCAAGCCGTTCCGAGGACCGAACACAGATCCGCCTCATTGCTCAAAACCGCCATCCGCGCAAACGCCTTTACCTCCGTGTCCATTTCGCCAACCTGCCGGATATGCGCCCGACACAGGCACAAGTAATTCGCGCGGGCTCGGGGACCTGGCCGCGGCGCTATTTTGAAAATCAGGACTCAACCCCAACGCTGAAAACGCTCGGCATGCCTAAATATCGCCCGATGGATCATGTCAATATCGACCTCCCACCATTGGGGTTGATCCAAATGGAATTGACGAACGCGCTCCCCTGACGGCGTGAAAACGAATTTTAAGGGGAAACCCTGCTCACCAGTCAGGTTCTTGAGTACAATTACGCAGTAGAAAATTGAATGATTCTTAATATAAATCGGAGGAAACATGAAACAACAACACAAACTTTGGATTGGATTCGTCTTAATTGCGCTTCTCGCGCTGACCGCGATCAGCGCACAGGCTCAAGTCAGCCACTACGGCGGACTTCGGGACGTTGAAATCCCGACGGAACAGAGCAAATCCGCCGTCTCAAACACCGCTGATTCGAGCGGCTCCGCCGACGCAAGCGCAGAGAGTGAAGACTTAAGCGAGTCATTTACGGAATCGTTTGATAAGGACTTTTGGGATCGGGGTTGGACGCCTCGGACGTTAATCGGAAATCCAAACGGCGATTATTTTGTCATGGGACCGAAACGGCTGTCTTTCAAACTGCCTTTCACGGAAGTTTATGAATATTTACTGAACGACCAGACCGCGCATACCGACGGGCGCATCGAAGCCACGTTCGAAAACATTCGCTCAGCTGAAGCCAGCTACGGCGTGGTTTGCCGATATAACGACCTCGGCTGGTACGAACTCCGCGTCAATATCGCCGGTCCGCTTCAGGGTTCCTACGCGGTCTATAAATATGACCAGATCCTGAAGAACAACGGGCAGGTTCCTTACGTCCGGCTGCACCCGAACATGATTCAATATTTCACGTCCGATTTGAAACTCGGGCTCAACGTCCGGAATAAACTGGGACTGGATTGCACGGGAAATAAGATTCGGGTCTTTATCAACGACAAAGAACAGGCTGCGACCCTCAACGCACCGATTATTGACGGTCAGTTTGCCGATGGTATCGCCGGTGTGATGGTTGAGTCGTACGGAAAAAGCACGGTCGACATGGATTTCGTCGGCTTTTCCGTCACGATTCCATAATCCAAAAATACAAGAGGTCTTCGACGGGGCGCATTTTTTGCGTCCCGTTTTTGTTTTATGATCCCTGACTTCATCTTTTACAGCCGTTTTGACCGGAAATAGAGTATAATCCGTAGGACTATTTAAAGTTAGTTTTACGATTGGGGAATAAATTCGCATGATTGATGTAAATGAATTACGGAAAGGCGTAACGATTGAACTGGATGGGATGTTATTAAAAGTCGTCGATTACGAACATAATAAATCCGGTCGCGGCAACGCTACAATCCGCATCAAAGCCAAGAACCTCCGCACGGGTTCGCACGTTGAACGTACCTTCACTTCGGGCAACCGGGTTCAGGACGTCCGACTCGACTTCCAAACCGTCCAATACCTGTACGCGGATCACGACTTCTTCTATTTCATGAATAATGAGACTTTTGAACAGCCGCAAGTCAACGTCTCGATCATGGCGGACGCTGCCGCGTATCTCAAGGAAGGAACCGAGGTCAAACTGACTTCGTATCAGAACGAAATTATCGATTATGAACTTCCGCTTTCGGTCGACCTGAAAGTCGTCCAGGCGGATATTGCCGTCCGCGGTGATACGGCGACCGGCGTCAATAAGCAGGTTACGACCGAGACCGGTTCGCGCGTCATGGTTCCGAATTTCGTCAATGAAGGCGATACGATCCGCGTCAATACGGAAACGGGCGAATATATTACCCGCGTCTAATCGCATATTTTGTTTAGCTCATTTGTATTCGTCCCTTGAGAAATCTGAGTCAACGGTTCAGGCTCTCAGCGGACGAATCGTTTTTAAAAGCGGAGACCTTCTGTTCAATTCTGTTCTTTCTAATACGGATTTAACGGTTTCCGCCGCTTCCCGGGGATATAATTATGATGGTTGACCCTTTTGCGTCGGATCGCGGATCCGCCGCGGGGAATTGGAGGATTAAATAACGTGAACCTAAAACAACGCGGACAAGCGAATATTGTCTACCTGTTGCTCATTATCGGGATCATTTCGCTCTTGATGTACTCTTTTTCGGAACAGCCGAAATCGAGCGAAAACATTCCGATCAATGAATTAGCCGACCGGATTAAATCTGGGCGCATCGCGTCATTGAAAATCAACGGAACGACCGTCGAAGCTGAGAGTGAATCACGGACGACCACGAAAACAACGATCGAAGAATATACTTCGTTCCTGAACCAGCTGACGCTTCTCGGCGTTACGCCGGAAGATCTCTCGGCGAAGAAAATCGACGTCGTTTTCCAGGAAAAATCCAGCTGGATTTCGATTCTTTCCGTTGCCAGTTACTTTTTACCGATCCTTTTCATCTTCGGCGCAATGTTCTTTATTTTCCGTCAGGCGCAAGGCGGCGGCGGTCCAGCCATGGCGTTCGGGAAATCGCGCGCGAAAATGATGGAAGGGAATCGCCCGACCGTGACGTTTAACGACGTCGCCGGCGTCGAAGAATCCAAGGAGGAATTAGCCGAAGTCGTCGACTTCTTAAAAGAACCGAAGAAATTCACGTCCCTTGGGGCGCGAATTCCGAAAGGCGTTCTCCTCGTCGGTTCGCCGGGCACGGGTAAAACGCTTCTGGCGAAGGCGGTCGCAGGCGAAGCCGGCGTCCCATTCTTCTCGATCTCCGGCTCTGAGTTCGTCGAAATGTTCGTCGGCGTCGGTGCGAGCCGTGTCCGCGACCTCTTCGATCAGGCGAAGAAAAACAGCCCGTGTATTATTTTCATCGATGAAATCGACGCCGTCGGACGTCAACGCGGTTCAGGTCTCGGCGGAAGCCACGATGAGCGCGAACAAACGCTGAACCAGATGCTCGTTGAAATGGACGGGTTCGACACCGACACGAATATCATTATCATCGCCGCGACCAACCGTCCCGACATTCTCGACCCGGCATTGATGCGTCCCGGACGTTTCGACCGTCAGGTCATTCTCGATCGACCGGACGTCCTCGGACGTGAAGCCATCCTGAAAGTTCATTCCAAAGGCAAACCGCTCGATTCGGACGTCGACCTGACGGCAATCGCCCGGTCAACGCCGGGATTCGTCGGCGCTGATCTGGAAAACCTGATGAACGAGGCCGCGATTCTCGCTGCGCGTCAAAATAAACTCTCGATCGGAAACGGCGAAATTCGGGAAGCTGTCGAACGCGTCATGATGGGTCCGGCGAAAAAGAGCCGCATTTTAAGCGAGAATGAAAAGAAAATTATCGCCTATCATGAAGCGGGGCACGCGGTCGTCATGAACGTCATTCCGGAATGCGACCCGGTTCATAAAGTCACGATTATCGGGCGCGGCTCTGCGGGCGGTTATACGATGAACCTTCCGACCGAAGATCGCGTCTTAATGTCGAAAAAGGAACTCGAAGCCGATCTCGTTTCGCTCTTGGGCGGGCGCATGGCGGAGCAGCTGATGTTCAACGATATTACATCCGGCGCGTCAAACGACCTCGAACGCGTAACCGATTTGGCGCGGAAAATGGTCATGCGCCTCGGGATGTCCAATCTCGGACCCATCACCTACGGGAAAAAGGAAGAGATGATTTTCCTTGGGCGTGAACTCTCGGAACAGCGCGACTACTCCGAAAAGATCGCCGTCTCGATTGACGAAGAAGTCCGGAGAATCGTTGACGACGCGAACGACCGCGCCCGTGCAATTCTGACCCAGTACCGTGCTGAACTCGACGCCATCGCGACGCAGCTGATTGAAAAAGAATCTCTGACTCGCGAAGAGTTCGAAGCGATTTTCCCACCGCCGAACGGGCGCCATTCCGCGACGCCGGTCTACGCGGGATAGTCTTGATCCGCCGCGGACAAAGGGAATCCTTACACAACTGAAATTCCCTTTGTCCGATTTTCGTTTAAAACCCGTCCTAAGGAGCTCTTTATCCATGAATCGAAAAAACGGTCTGGTTCTCTCGCTTCTCGCGTTATTCTTCGTGTTTTCGTCCCATTTTGCCGCTGCCGCAGATTTTGACGGTTCCGCCGCTTACGGGTTTGCCGAACAGCAGATGAGCCTTGGATCGCGAACACCGGGGAGTACGGCGCACGCTGAATTTATTACGCTCGCGGTCGAAGCTTTCTCGAAAGCAGGATGGACGGTTCAAACGTTGAAAGGGAAAGCCAACGGGCAAACCGCAACCAACCTGCTAATCGAACGCCCTCAGCCAGCCGATCGCAACGGTAAGAATCAACCCTGGGTCGTGATTGGGGCGCATTTTGATTCCCGCCTTCATGCAAATGAAGATCCAGATGAAGAGAATCGGACGAGTCCCGTCCCGGGCGGAAACGACGGCGCATCAGGCGTTGCCGTCCTTTATGGGCTCGCCGTCTCGCTCGAGAAGGACCTTCCCGTCCGCGTGACGCTCGCGCTTTTCGACCTCGAAGATCAGGGTTCGATCGAACCCTATCATGATTGGTGCCTCGGCTCAAAGATGGTCGCGAAGTATTACGCCTCGCTTCCGACGCAGCCCGACGCCGTCGTTCTCTTAGATATGATCGGCGACCCGGACTTAAACGTCTATCGCGAACGGAACTCCGATCCGGCGCTCGGCGATGAAATATGGGGCGCCGCAGCAGAACTCGGATACGGGGATAAGCTCGTCAACCTCGAAAAATTCACGATCTACGACGATCATATTCCCTTCATTCAAAACGGGATGCGCGCCGTCGACCTCATCGACTTCGACGACCCCGAATGGCATACGCTCAAAGACGATATCGGCAACGTTTCACAGGAAAGCTTGCAAGTGATCGGCGAAGTGATGATGGCATGGCTCGATCGCGTCGTAGAGAAGGGCATCCGATGATAACGGTACAAGACCGAGCCGGGACAATCCGCGAGATCCGCGGCGCGCTGACCGATTTAATCGAATTGGGCGCGGTTCAATCGCTCCAAAGTCATGAAGCCAGCCTGCTCAAAGAGACCATCGCCGCGCTCGAAGACCCGTTCTTAATCGTCGTTGTCGGCGAATTTAATTCGGGAAAATCTACCTTTATCAATGCGCTTCTGGGTCAGGAAGTCTGCGCCGAGGGAATTACCCCGACGACAGCGATGATTTGCCTGATTCGCTATGGCGAGAAACTGACGCGAACATCGCTTTCCGACTGGGGCGAGCTCGTGACCCTTCCGTCGGAACCGCTCCGAACGCTTTCGATCGTCGATACACCGGGTACGAACTCCGTTTTTACCGATCATGCCGTGCTGACGAATAATTTTTTCCCGCGCGCCGATACCGTCCTTTTTATTACTTCCGCGGACCGTCCATATACGGAATCGGAACGCAAATTCCTGGATTCAATTCGCGATTGGGGAAAGAAAACGGTTCTGGTCATCAATAAAATCGACCTTCTCTCCAGTGAAAGCGAACAGAACCGAATCGTCGAATTTGTATCCGAGCAAGTTCGCCATGATTTCCACTCAGAGTTCCCAATTTTTCCCATTTCCGCAAGGGCAATGAAAAAAGCCCTTCACGCGAACGGAGCGGATCGCACCGCGCTCATCGAAGAGAGCGGATTTCCTGCGTTGGCGGAATACTTGCGCGGAACGCTTTCCGACGCGGTACGCTTCCAATTAAAAATGGATTCCGCGATTTCGCAGGGTCTCAAAATCAGCAGCAACCTGATCCGCGAGACAGAAAACGAATTAGCGATTTATCGGGACGATTTAGCGCTCGTCGAATCTGTCGAGGCGATCGCGGATGGCTATGAGAACGATTTTGAAAAGGATATTCGCCGCACGATTCGCGAAGTCCGGATTATTTTCGACGAAATTCGCCGCGGGGCGGACGAATATTTCGATGACCTCTTCCATGTCAAAAATATTCCCAACATCCTTCGCCGCGAAAAGATTCAAAATGAATTTCAGGATCGCGTCCTGAAAAATCTTCCGGTCGCCGTCGAACGCCTTACGAACGAAATTGTCACCGAAATCTACCAGCGTCAAGGCACGACCGCTTCGCAAATTGCCGATCGAATCGCTCAGCGCGAAGATCCTACCCCCGCTTTCAACGGTGAATCCGAGGCGCTGACCGAAAGAACGAGCGTCCTCAAACGACTCCAAAGCGCGATCGACGAACTAAACGACCAGCTGGACCGCGAAGTCGCCGTCGAAATCGGCATGAAACACGTTCAAACCGCCGTACGTACTGCGTTGGCAATTGAGGTTTCCGCGATCGGCGTCGGCGCCGCGCTGACAATCGCCGCAACGACGTTAGCGACCGATCTTTTAGGAATTTTCGCCGCTGTCTGGGTCGCCGTCGCTGGCTTCGCCGTGCTACCTTATTACCGAAAAAAATCCCAGAAAGAATTTCGCCTGAAACTAAGCACCGTTGAAGAAAATTTAGTCAGCTCGTTGGAGAAGAGTTTACGCGATGAAGTCGCAGGTTTGGCACGCCGCATGAAAAGTTTAATCATTCCGTTGAAAGATTTCGACCGTTCTAAAATTGCGCTGAAATCGGCTCAAGCGGATAAATTACGTACGACACAGCAAACGCTCACCACGATCCGCGAACGTCTCCGTTAGCGTCGCCAACCTTCCTTCTCGCAAAGGTCATTCGCGAAGAGGGCTAAATTCCTCCGGATCAGATCCTGAAACGTTCGTCCGATTCAGTGATCCCACGCCAATCCAAAGCAACAGCAAAATCGAGACGCTCAGGCGGAAGCGCGGATACGTCCCGAACCCGTTCGGACCGGCGCTAATCAACAGATTATACAGCGTAACACCCATAAGCGCACAGGTGATAATTCGGTCAACCGCTCCAACTCGCAGCGTCCGAATCATGGCGCGGATCGCCATCCCGGTCAGAAACGCTAAAATAACGATATTCACCAGCGACATCAACCCGAATGGATCCGTCAACAGGGCGCCCGCAAGCGCAGGCGACAACCCATTCGACAGGAACATCTCTCGAACTGAGGCGATCAATTGGATCCCGAAATTCTGCAAACGGAAGAGATCGAACGTTCCAGGGTAAAGGAGAATCGCCGCCATTCCGCGAAAATGCAGTCGGATATACGTTGGGAGATCATTCAACAAAATAGGCAATGCGGTTGCCTTTTGCGCATCCGGAGGACTCATCCGCTCCAGATTCGACCGATAAATCGGATCATGGAGCAGATCCCGCTGGACTTGATAGAAGTCGGCGCCGCTCTGAGCCGAACGCACACCGGCGGCATGATAAAAGTAGAGGTTCGCTTCGGTAATCGCGCTGAATCCGGAATATCCGGTCACCGCACGATTGCGCAGCGTCCAGCCCAACACAGGAATGAAAATCAGGAGAACCGCACACGCAAACACGCGCAGCCACAACCCGCGCCGCTCGCACCAATAAAAAACAGCCAACCCCATGAGCAGGAATATCGGCAGGTAAAGCGACGACGGACGGACGAATATCGCCGCACAGAGAAAAGCCCACGCAAGCGCGAAGTCACGGAGTTGAGCGAGATTCCGTCCCTGAAGCGCACGGATGAAAAACGCAAGGAAGAAAACGAAAAGTGATTGCGTGATCGCGTCAGTCAGCACGAAGAGCGCGAAATAGGCGTCATGCGGGTTCAGGATCGCAGCCCAAACGAGGACGGTTCGAATTTTCGCCGAAACGCCGAGGCGGTCGAGCGTTCGTCCAAAGGCAAAAACCGCAACCGCGCTGAGAAAAAGCTGGAAAGTTATCAACGCATTCAGATAGTTTTCACCGAAAAGCGCAATCATTAACGCAATGACGAGCGGATAACCCGGCGTCCGCGCAATTTCCGGCGCACCATCCCCGTTCAGGAACCGCCCCGAAGTCAGGAGCGCCCGCGCCGGAATCAGGTACCCCGCTGAATCGGGATACGCCGAAAGCGACGCAGCGCCATCGACGCCGAGCCGAGCCCAGATCGCCCAAAACGCCAACCGAACGGTGAAAAGGATTAGAATAAAGCCGAACGATCGAATTATTCTTTTGAGGTCATCATTGTTCGCTTGCATGATTGGAAATTGTATCAGAGGCACAGCCGTTTCTGATGTAAAATTAGCGACGAGGTACAAATGTCCCAGATTGAAGAAATCAAAAACAGCCTGAGTATTGTCGACGTCGTTTCGGACACGGTTAAGCTTCGGCGTGCGGGTAAGTTTTATACGGGCTTCTGCCCCTTCCACGCCAACACGCACACGCCCGCCTTCGTCGTTTTCCCTGAGACAGGGACCTGGCGCTGTTTTGGCGCCTGCGCCGAGGGCGGAGACATCTTCAGTTTTATTATGAAGCGGGACAACCTCGATTTTCGTCAGGCTGCCGAACTTTTAGCGGCACGTGCCGGTATTAAACTCGAAAAATTTCAGGGCGATTCCGGCGAATCCGCCGAGAAGCGCGAAAAACGCGATCGCCTCCGCGACCTCTTAGAGACCGTCGCGAATATCTATCATGACCAGCTCGTCCGCCATCCGGCGGGGAAAACCGCACGCGAATTTTTAATCAAGCGCGGTGTGACCGACGCAACCCGTGACGATTGGGAACTGGGTTACGCACTGGACGGGTGGGACTCGATGACGCAGCATCTCCTCTCCTCCGGCTATTCTCGCGAAGAACTGATTGAAGCCGGCGTCGTCAGCGAGCAGCGCGACACAAACGGCGATCCCATCCCCAACGGGCGCATCTACGACCGCTTCCGGAACCGGCTCATGATCCCGATTCGTGAGACGAATGGCTTCATGAGCGGATTCGGCGCGCGAATCCTGAATCCCAATGATGTTCCGAAATTTCTCAACTCACCGCAAACGATTCTTTTCGATAAGGGGAAGACGCTTTTCGGTTATGACCGGGCGAAGGCGGCGATTCGCGAACGTGATCAGGCGGTCATCGTCGAGGGCTATTTCGACGTCATTATCCTTCACCAAGCCGGATTCACCAACACCGTCGCGCCCATGGGAACGGCGCTCGGTCCAAGTCAGGTTCGGCTCCTGACGCGCCAGTCAAAACGTATCCTGATGGCGCTCGACGCAGACGCCGCCGGCGACAGCGCGACGATGAAAGGAATTGACGTCATCCGCGAAACGGTTAAAAACGAAGGAACGGACGAAGAAACAGCGAACCGCCCCGATGATCGCGCGCTCCTTCGGCAGGAAAACGCGCTCCGCGCCGATATTCGCGTTACCCAGATTCCCGAAGGGCAAGACCCGGACGAAGTCGTCCTGCGTGACCCGAATGAATGGCAATCGATTTTAGACCACGCCAAGCCGATCGTCACCTTTCGCATGGAAACGGCGGCGAAAGGAAAAGACCTCCATGACGCCAAGGCGAAAAGCGAAATCGCCGGTGCGGTTTTGCCGCTGATTCAGGAAGTCGCGGATCAGATCGAACGCGAAACCTACCTGAAACAGCTCGCCGAATTTCTTCAGGTCGAAGAACGGACGCTCATCCGCTCCGCCGCTCAGGCTCAGAAACGTGCGGCGGAAAACCTGCGTCCTCGTGACGCCTTTCGAAAAAGCTCGGCGGTTCAGCCCGCTCAGCTCAGCGCCGATCCGCGCAAGGGTATCGAAATCAAAGAGAAAACCCTTCTGCGCTTCATGCTCCTTGGATTCGCTGATTATCGGACCCTTTCCGCCGTCGACTACGCGCTGCGAACCGTCAAGCTCGACGAAGTATCGCGGAGCGACTTCGAAAATCCAATCCTGCGCGATATCGCCGACCTCTATTTTCGAAGCATGGCGCCGAACGTCGAATCCGCAACCGTTGAATACATCGATGAACGCGTTTCCGATGAATCGCGCTCGATCTATCAGGAGCTCATTAACGATAAAGAAACCGAAGACGTCAAGCCGAACGATCTCTGGGTGGAGACGCTGCGGCTGGTTGGAAATTTAAGGAAAGAGCGGATCAATTATTATAAGAAAGAACTCGGCGAGACGCTTGGGGAAATCTCCGCGGACGCTGAGACGAAAGCCGAAATCATGGCGCAAATCGCCGCGCTGAATCGAACCGCCGCGCGGATCGACGCGCTGATCGGAAAACTTAACCGAAACGAACTTGACGAATTGCGGAATGAACCGAGACGATAAATCTGATTGCGGAGGAGGGGACGACGATGAAAATAAATAAAAACGATTTTGACGATGAAACCGACGGTATCCTTGACGGTGATTTTCTGGAAAATGAAGTCGAAGACAACGACGCAGGAGAACCGGAAGACGAATGGGGGGAGGAAACCGAGAACGGCGAGTCAGAATTGAATGAGTCCGTGGATTCACCGATGTTGATGAATGATCAGGACGACAGCGTTGAACTCTACCTGAAAGAAATCGGCGCGACCGAACTTCTTAGTCCGGAAGAAGAGTTTTACGCCGCAGTCGTTATCACCGCCGGCAAAGCCATGCGGGAGCTCGAAACCGAATTTACGCAACCTGGTTCCTTATTTGCGGCGATCCTGCAAAGCGCCGAAGAAGAATCACGTTGCGCCATGCAGGAACTCGATGCATATTCGGGGAAACACGATCCGCTCGACCTCGCCTCTCTCGCAGAGGAAGCGCGCCATCTTATTCCGCATCCACTGCAGCGCGAGACGTCGCTGCTGCGCTCTTTCTTCGCCAGCGGCGATTGGCAGTCTGCCCCCTGGCAAAAGGTTGTTGCGCCCACGTTCCAGTATTTCATTAAAATTTGTTGCCTTCCCGAATCGGTCGCGGAACAGCTCCCGGACAAAATTCGCGCGAACGGCGGCGGATTTCCGCCCAGTGAATCCCTGATGAACCTGCTCAGCGATCCAACGGACATGACTCAACACGCGCGTCTTTTGGATGAGCAGTTCAACGCCATGGCGGAGCTTATGATCCGCGCCAATTTGCGCCTCGTCGTCTCCGTCGCGAAGCGCTTCCAACATCGGAATATGTCTTTCATGGATCTGATTCAGGAAGGAAACTTCGGGCTAATCCGAACCGTTCAAAAGTTCGACCCCAGCTTAGGCTACCGCTTCACAACGTACGCAACCTGGTGGATTCGCCAATCGATCAGCCGCGCAATTCGAGACCAGTCACGCTCAATTCGCCTCCCTGATTCGCTGAATGAATCGATTAGCCGGATTATTAAGACCCAGCGCGAGCTGACCCAGAAACTTTTCCGAGACCCGACCTTCGAGGAAATCGCTATCGCCGCAAAACTCATATCCGACGAAGATATCGAAGCGGTTCAAACCGCGGCGGCGACCGGCGCGGAACTCGACCCAGCCGTGCGCCGGCGTCTTACCGAAGCGCGGGACAACGTTCAGAAGCTCCTCCGCTCCGAGGAAGATCCGATTTCTCTCGATCGCCCGGTTGGCGACGATGAAAACGATTCCGTCGGCGACTTTATCGAAGACACGGAATCCGACGAACCGATGGACATCGCCGCAGCGAGCAACCTACGCGAACAGATCGCAAAAGCCATGGACAGCCTGAACGAAAACGAACGGATCGTCTTAGCCGGACGCTTTGGACTTAACGGCGAAGAAGAAACGCTCGAGACGATTAGCCAGCGGCTCGGAATGACGAGAGAAGCCATCCGTAAAATCGAATCCGGCGCACTGCGCAAGCTGCGTCACCCGAACCAGTCACGCCCGCTGCGCGATTTTTATAACGAATAGGATTTGCAGAGCGCCCTATGCACCAGTCGACCGAAGTTTTCCATCGTTTCGTTGGCTCGTACCCGATTATCGAGTTGGCGACCCTCGCGTATTTAACCGATCCGCAGGGCAACCTGCTCATGACCCAGATCGAGGACGACGGATATTGGCGCCTGCCCGGCGGCGCGATGCTGACCGAAGAGGACTTGATGAACGCGCTGCAGCGGACGGTGCTGACCCAAACCGGCGTCCTGATCGAAAGCGCATTCCTGATACGGATATTCTCCGACGTCGGACAGCGGTACATTGAAAGCGATGACGCGCATATTTTTCCGGTCTACGCAGTCTTTTCGGCGGAAGCGCTGAGCGGGAAACTCGAACGCGTCGAAGGAAGCAAGCGAAAATTCCGTTTTTTCGCCAGCGAAAACATCCCGCTCGACCGCGTTTTTCCGCCGATGCTCCCCGCTGTCCGCTTCTTCATGAAGCATTTCAGCGATGGACTCCCAGCGCGGTTCGTCGATACCGAGACTTTTATCCGCTACGAGCGCAGCGGCGAACTCCCCCGTATGAATGAACCCTATGAAATATAACTAAAAAATGCGCTGAAATGATATAATTCGCTCGGAAAGACGAGAAAAATAGAGAAACGGAGGTTGGAAAGCATGAAAAAAATCTATTTTACGCTCACGGGCACGCGTCATCATTTCGGGCAGGAGTTTCTCCAACCGGGCATGACCGTTAAGCTCGTCAAAGAACCGGACAACGAAGCCGATAACGAAGCCATTAAGGTCACGATCGCCGGTCTCGGCACAATCGGCTACGTCTCGAACAGCTACTATACACGGATTGGCGAATCCTTTAGTGCCGGTCGGTTGTATGATAAGTTCGAGGAAAACGCGAAAGCGGAAATTCTTTTCGTGACCCCGAAAGGCGTCCTCTGCGCCCTGCTCGACGATTAGCCGTAAGTTCACCGTTTTATTCAACATTATCCCAAACAAAAAAAACCGCCATAGAGGATAAACCTCCATAGCGGTTTTTTTGAGCGATCCAGTGAAAACCGCCGTTGACGGGTCACGATCCCCACGCAGCTCCCCACTCCGCTGCGCTGCGGGGCAGGGACCCATCAACAGCGATTCAATTCATTTATGCTGCCTATTTATGCAATCTCGGTTTCGATCAGACC
>DAOUFB010000056.1:0-18140 GCA_034430135.1 Flexilinea sp.
TCCGTTCGACAGCGTCGAATAGCGTTCAACTTCTCGGGCGGATTGAATTGCGCGAGAATAGACCCCCTCCACATGGGTCTTATAAGTCTGTGGAGGGGTATTTTCATTTGCACTATGAGCTAAATATTCCATTTTACAACGCCATCAAATCGACGACCGATGCCAGTCGGTTCGCCAACGATTCCGGCAGTGCGGTCCGATCTTCATAATCGTCCCAACCCTCGGAGGGGTCGTTTTTGTTTCCCTTCCGAACAGGCGTCAGAGCTTCGATCAAGAGGTATTCAGGGCAGCTGCCAAGCATATTCGTATGTTCCATATACCATGCATGACGAATACGAACGTCCGGTCGAATCGCAGATCGATTCAAATTATATGCATGGGGAATAAGGAGTTTAAGGAGTTCGATATCTTCATTCGTGCAGCCGCTTTGAGCAGCGCTGTTCGGATTGACATAGAATGGCATACAGTAAACACCATGTTCGACAACTCGATAAGCCAATGGCGCCATTCCCGCGTTTTTCCCTTCCTGAACGCCGGCCTTGTTAGTATTTGTGTGCCGCGCGATCTTGACTGGCGCAATCGAAACGCCCATGCCAAATTGAACTACGCCCGTTTTAATAAAACCTTTATCACTTCCCCCTTCAAGAAAGGTATTTCCAAAAACACGCGCGTCCCAATATTTCTTCACAAAATCACTATTCAGGAACTCCGCTGAATTTTTCCCCATCTCAGCTTTGATAGACTGCCGATCCCGTCCACGATGTTCCAAAATATGATACCGCATGGGGTTTTCTTTAAACCTTTCTGGTAGAGCGTTGAAGAAAGGAGATTCATGATCATCCAGCAAATCACGAACCTTTCGCTTAAACGACACTGGAGAAATTTCGCCACAGCCATTCGGACGCTGGCGAGGTTCACTCTCCCGATCCGGATCCCCATTAGGATTCGAATTGACGACTTCGATAACTAACAATCCAGTTGCACGTTTTAATTCTTCATTCATGACAATCCTCCAAACTATTGTTTAGTTTTCAACATCCGTTTCGATTTTAGAAACAGTCGATTCCTGGTTATCCTCACGTTTCGGGAATTCAGCCAAGAACCCGAGAAACATTTGGGCTTTTTCAGCATCACTTAATCGCGTCGTGTCATTCCATACTTCCAACAATTGAGTGGAGATTTGTTTGAACAGACTGCAAAGCCAAGCGGCTCTCCAGCTTTCAACGCCTTCCGCCGCAACGCCCTTATATCGGTACGTTTTCGCCCAGGTCAGATACGGGTTCAGCCGTTGGCTCAGAATTACCAAAGATCGGGTTGGAGATTCAATCGCAGAAAGATACATTCCACTGCCAGCGAATTGTTGAGGAAAATCGCCATTCCGAACAACCCGACAATAAAGCGCATGGATCTCGTCCGAAGCTTTCAACAATTGTCCATATAAATACGGATATTTTTCCATGAATACATCCTTTCTAATTTCATTCCGATATAGAAGCAAACCAATTACAGACAGCAGCTCGCCAACCATCCAATAACTCTTATCCAATTCCTCTCTGAGAGATGCCTTCCTGTCCAACAACTTTCGCCCAAGAAAAGGGATAAGGTTATTTGCGCCAGAAATCAGCACCTGCAAATCTTGTTGAGTCGAAAGGTCAGGATTTAGAAGCAACTCAATTCCATGCGGACTTTTGAATGGTTTATAATTGCCCTCCGCCAGTTTCCCGTCCATACTCCAAACCCGATTCAGAACTTTCCAGACATCAGCTGGAAAGACTGTGGGCGGTTTGATAAAGAAAAAATTCGGCAAATTCCGACAACCGAGCGTCCACTCATCACTAAATCGCTCCAACGCCTTTGCATCGCTCGCATTCGAAAAAACGACCTTTGTTCGCGCTTTGTCCAGCTTTCGTAAAACAAAGAATCGCATTCGATTCGCAAATGAGTCGTCGTCGGGGTCGTGCGTTTTTTTCAATTCCGACAAGAATTTTTTTGCAGCGGACTCAAATGTCTCCTTTTGCTCAAAGGGCACTTTCAACAGCGAAGTAAAATTAAAGTTCGTTTTAGGAAGTGACTCGGGGTAAGCGAACAATATCACATTGTTATCCAAATTTACCCAAGTGATTTCCCTATGGTCAAGGTCTCCAAGCCAACTTAACGCAGTTTGAAGCGAGACGCGCATCTCTCTTGAAATGGGATAGGACCCATCCTCGATTTTCCCATAGCGCATTTGACATTGATGCGCAGAAAACATTGAACGCAACTTCGCGTCGAAGCCGCCAGCCAGCTTAACCGAGGGCATCTTTTCATTCAATGGCGTGAATGGAATACCAAATGCGTCTACATCAGCGCTTGATTCAGGCACAGTCCCAACTGTATCAGCAGCCATCAAATGTCGATTTAACGTCTGGACAAACCTGACGCTGACGGCTGGCATTCCCAACTCAACGAGCGCTTCTGCGTCTAACGCGATCGAAACGTTCGCAGGTTTGACAGTTTTATCATCCCCTTCTTTCTTCAGAGCTTTCTGAAACAGCAGGTTTATCGCAATGTCAATATCCGTTTTACTCGCCAACATACCTAAAAGAGCTTCTTCGAGAGCATTTCGGAAGAAGGCAGGATCTGCAACACAATTTGTCTCACGAATAAGTACCTGAATTTCCTCGAAATTATTTTCACTGCCAAGTATTTCGAGAATCCTCTTCGGCATTTCTACGATCGACAATCGAAACTTATCAAGGATATTTTTTTTCCAGTTTGATTTCTCCTCCGTACAGAGACCCTTTATCTTTTCAAGCCGGTCGATCGTAAGATCTTCCGCCGTCAATTTATCCACAAGAAAGATGTCATCCTCATGAGTTAATCGATACAGCGGTGTTAGGTTCAAGGACGGGTATGTACCATTATTCGAACCGAATTTTCGAAGATTTCGTCCCATTTCGACTTCGACGGTATTTACCCGGGTCACCTTACCATCTTCCAGGACAATCCGGTAACATGGCGCTTTTTGCGTAATATTCGGGATTAATTTGTAGTCCTTATGGTAATTCACAGTCGAAATATTATGTTTCTGCATCGAAATATGAGCAGGGTATATTTCGTTGATCATTCGGCACCTCCTTCCCGCTTCGGATAAATTAAAATCCCATTTCGAATCACCAGATCCGTATCGTAAGTGACTCGATATTCAGAGCGGTAGCCGTCCGAAAAAACTTCGCGAAGCATCGAAGGAATCGGAATATCCGGCAGGTCTGAACAGACACGAGTTTCCTCGCGAAATGGTCCAAAATAAGAAGCGGTAAACTCACTCCAACCCAGGCATAACGTTCGGTAGGATTGTCCACGCCGCAGCCGACGATTGAATATTTCCTGGTAGGCATGTGCCGGGGATGTTGTTCGTTTATCCCAAAGGAGCGCGCGCTCAGGCAATTTCGACTTATCCGGATTTAGAATAACGTCAGCATAAATCCGATAGCAAACGTCAATCAACACCGTCGCGTAGAGTTGATAATTATTACCTTTTTGAACAGCGGCTGGTTCACGCAACGGTCCGCCATAATTCGTCACATACGAATGATACACAGGCGGACGACAAAGCTCCACTCTTTGGGGAATAATCTTGGCGCATGGACCCCAGGCAACAGTCTCAATAATGCCACGCACCGCGGAATACGTCGGTGCAGGATAACTTATCGGGGAATCTCCACTGTCTGGACGCGTCCACATCGCAACGTCTCCCGCAATCTCCATCTGGATCGGGTATCGTTTTTCTCCCATCAACAATCCTCCTTCTCCCGAATTGGGTTGAATTACTGATTTGAATTGTATGAGATGATTTTACTTCAAAAACTTATTCTGTCAAGTGTTTTCGTCTTATTAATTTTACTTTAATTTTTCTGTGTCCATTGATTCAAAGACGAAGACTTCGCTATTAACTACACGAAGAGTATGGTAAAATGCCGATGTCGATTTCTTCGAAATCGTGGATTGAAATTTATTTATTTTTCTTTACAAAAACGCCGAATGTCTACATGGACACACGGCGTTTTTGATTCTTAAATTACTCGTGAGATAGCGCTACTCTTTCTCGTACGGGACACCCGCTGAAGCAGGACCCGTGAAGCCCTTTCCAACCAGACCGCCAAGAACCACCATCGTGATCACGTATGGCAGCATATTAATGAACTGTCCCGGGATCGGCGACCCTAAAATCGACACCGATGACGCCAGCGAATCAGCGAACCCAAACAGAACGCCAGCGAGGAACGCAGGAATCGGATTCCATCCGCCGAAAATCATCGCAGCCAAAGAAATGAACCCCTTTCCAGCGGTCATTCCCTCGTCGAACCGACCGACAGAGCCAAGGGAGAAATATGCGCCGGCAATCCCCGCGATCAGCCCGGACAGAAGAACCGCCATGTAGCGCGTCTTGAAGACATTGACGCCCAGTGTGTCCGCAGCCTTCGGATGCTCTCCGACCGATCGGAGACGTAAGCCCCAACGCGTCTTAAAGAGCAGAAAGTTGAAAAAGAGGACGAGGAAAATCATCCCAAAGACGAACAAACTATTATTGAACAAAACTGGACCGATGAACGGAATATCCGCGAGCAGCGGTATCGAAACCGTCGGGAACCGCGGCGTATTATTGAGCGACTGAATATTCTGTAAATACATCGAAGAAATGTACGAGGTCAGCCCCAACGAGAAAATATTGATCACCGTACCCGAAATGACCTGATTAACCTTATATCGAATCGAAAGCCAGCTATGCACCGCAGCTAAAAGGCAGCTCGACAGCATCGCAGCCAACAAGCCAATCCAAATATTTTTCGTAACGGAGCCAACGACTGCACCCATCATCGCCGCAATCAGCATGAAACCTTCGACCGCGATATTCGTGATACCGGACCGTTCGCAAATTATCCCAGATAGAGCCCCAAGTGCAATCGGAACCGACATCGTTAAGGCTGAGTTAAATAAGCTCGCGAAATTCAGTCGTTTATCAAACGAAACATAAACGAGGAATGCAAGCACCAGCCAAAGGCTGCCGACCGCTAAGAAGGCGTTTGAATGTCCCTTTGAGCCGACGAACAGAAGGACCAACGCCATGAGCAGCAGGACAACCGACAAAATGGTCAGCACAAGGCGCGATGGCATGACCAGATTCGCCATCAAACCGCGTGTTACACCACCCGGCGTCATGATAAACGTTGAGATGGTTTCGCTCGTGGCGGCTCGCGCCAGCAAGAAATAAACAATAAGCGCAAAGAGTGCAAGGATGATCCCGATGACTCGATCGCGCAACGATAACGACCGTTCATGAATCGAACTTTCAACCGAAACGGAACGCGGACTCATCAGTTACCTCCAAATCCGGATACACAGACTACCTTCGAATCGCCCTTCGGATCACCCTTGAGGCGATAAACCGTTCGAATAATCGCAGGCGCGGCAATAAAGACTAAAATGAACGCCTGAATAATCGAAACGATGTCCAGCGGAATACCCGAGCGGCTCATCATCGCGCGCGAACCGGTCTTCAGGAAACCGAAGAGGAACGCCGCCAAAATACAAGCCAGCGGGTTGTTATTCGCCAGCAGCGCTAACGAAATCGCGTCAAAGCCATATCCCGCCGAAACGCCAAGCCCCATCGAATACGTCACGCCTAAAACCTGAACCGCCCCCGCGAGCCCGCAAAGCGCGCCGGACAAGGTCATGCCCAGAACCATCCAGACCTTGACGTTCAAACCAGCATACTTCGCAGCATGCTTATTCGCGCCGGCGATCTGGAGGTTGAAACCCCACTTTGTTTTGAAAAGGAGGAACCATGATAAAACGGCAACAAGAATCGCGATGAAGAAACCCCAGTGAAGCGTTAACGGTTTCGGAAAGACGAGCGGTATCCGCGCTGACGGAAGAATGCTATTCGAACTTGGCATTCCACCGCTTCCCGTCTTCGTCATTGGACCCGTCAATAAAAATTCAACCAGCCGGAGCGCAATATAGTTCATCATAATCGTGTTGATGACTTCGTGCGAACCGGCGTTGGCTTTCAGCCAGCCGGGAACGAATCCCCAGATCGCACCGCCGAGAATCCCAAACAGAATCGCAGCTGTCACATGCAACACAGGCGGCAGTCCAAGATCGGTCGTCCCGACCAGCGTCGCCAGGACAGCGCCGATATAAATTTGACCTTCCCCACCGATATTAAATACCCCTGCGCGGAATCCAAGCGCAAGCGCTAAACCCGTGAAAAGATATGGGGTCGTCTCAACGAGACTTTGAAGAAACGGCTTCAGCGAGCGATCAAGCTTTTCGCCCGTTCGTATCGCGGTAATAATTCGGGAAGGCGATCCGAAGGCGCCTTCAAATAACGCCCCATACGCACCGCCGATTGTCGATCCAATTTCGCGGATTCCAGCGCTGAATCCTGTTCCAAACGCAGCGTAAATGTTGGCGGAGGTCAGGATGATAAAAATCGCGCCTAACAAAAGACCGCTGAATATCGCGAGAACTGGAATCCGAATCGCGTTCCAAATTTGGCGAAGAACGCCGGGAGTTCCACGTTCATTTCCTACTTTTTCATTTCGTTCGCTCATTTCGAAGCCTCCTGATTCGCGGACTCGCCGCCATCCTGAACGCCAGCCATGTAAAGACCAATCTTTTCTTTCGTCGTCTCATCCCGGTTCACGAGGCACATCGCCCGTCCTTTGTACATGACGAGGATTCGATCGGACAATGCCATAATCTCGTCCAACTCCGATGAGATTAAAAGAACTGCGCAGCCCTCATCGCGCTTTTTCACCAACTGACCATGAATGTACTCAATCGAGCCAATATCCAAACCACGCGTCGGCTGGGAGGCAACGATCAGCTTATCATCTCGCGAAAGTTCGCGTGCAACGATAACTTTTTGTTGATTCCCGCCGGAAAGATTCCCGGATGCATTAAGCGGGTGAGGCGGGCGAACGTCAAACCGCTCGATCAATTCAAGCGCGTTTTCAGCGATGACCTTTCGGTCGAAAACGCCATGGACCGAAAACGGCTGTTTATAATACGTGCAAAGCATCATATTATCTTCAATCGAGAAACTAAGGATTAGTCCGTCCCGC
Source organism: Flexilinea sp. (assembly GCA_034430135.1). GTDB lineage: Bacteria > Chloroflexota > Anaerolineae > Anaerolineales > Anaerolineaceae > Flexilinea. The sequence goes on from DAOUFB010000056.1 coordinate 7,110, forward strand.
TGCCGGTCTTCCGGAATATGCGCGCCGCCAGCTTCAACAAACCGACGCGGTCTAATCTTCGAATGCGTTTTACCGACAAATTCAATCGTTCCCGAATCCGGATCGCGCATACCCGTCACAGCTTCTTCCAATTCGGTCTGTCCATTTCCCTGAACGCCGGCAATACCCAAAATTTCGCCCTCGCGAATCTCGAATGAAATACCGTGAACGGTAACCGTCCGCGTGTTATCGCTGACGTAAAGTTCGTTAACCGAAAGGACCGGCGCGCCAGGCTTGCAGGGAGCTTTCTCGCTTTCAATATTAACCGAACGTCCGACCATCATTGCCGCCAATGAAGCCTGGTCAGAATCCGCTGGAATTGTCTCACCAACAACTTTTCCGCGGCGAATAACCATAATTCGATCTGAATACTCTAAAACTTCGCGCAGCTTATGCGTGATGAAAATGATCGACTTTCCCTGATCCGTAAGCGACTTCATGACGCGGAAAAGGTCGTCCGCTTCCTGCGGTGTCAGTACCGCGGTCGGTTCATCGAAAATCAGGATATTCGCATTTCGATAGAGCAGCTTAACAATCTCGACGCGCTGCTGAATCCCAACCGGCAGGTCTCGGACAAGCGCCTTAGGATCAAGGCTCAAGCCATAGGTATCGGCAATCTCAGTAATCCGCGCTGCAGCGGACTGCTTGTCCAGAATTCCGCCCATCCGAACCGACTCCTCACCGAGCATGACGTTTTCCGTCACTGAAAAAACCGGGATCAGCATAAAATGCTGATGAACCATGCCAATTCCCGCGTGAATCGCGTCCATCGGACCGTGAATCTCAACCGGCTGCCCGTTGACAAAGAAACTTCCTTCGTCCGGCTGATACAACCCGTACAGGATATTCATCAGCGTGGACTTACCGGCGCCGTTCTCGCCTAAAAGCGCGAGAATCTCCCCTTTTTCAAGACGAAGATCGATATGATCGTTCGCCAGGATCCCGGGGAACCGCTTTGTAATTCCCTTCAATTCCAAAACCGGAGGCATTTTTCTACTCCTCTCCTAAAAATCCCGCTCACGGGGAGTTTATATTTGATTATATATTATAGTGGTTATTCTCAGAACTGTTAACCCAATTTAGGGCTAATTTTCTATTTTCGACTGTAAAAAAAAGGGACGAAAGCACCTAAATCTTCCGTCCCTTCCGTTGCAATACCTTTAAAGCTTACTGAACGAAATCAGGATTGAGTTCGATTTCGCCCGCGATGAGCTTGGCTTCGAGATCCGCGACTTCAGCGCGAAGTTCTTCCGAAATTTCGTCTTCGAATTCATGGAACGGAGCCAGACCAACGCCCTTATTTTCCAGTTTGCCAACGAACTTACCGCCAGTGAACGTACCGTCGATAACCGACTTGACGACATCAAACGTCGTAGCATCCATATGCTTCAGAACTGAGGTCAGGACCAATTTCGCTCGATCCGGGTTCGTGACTGCCCAGTCGGAATCGACACCGATCATCAAACCCGTACCGCGATCTTCGAGCGCTGCCAACGTACCGCCGCCAACCGGACCGGCAACCGGCATGATAATATCGGCGCCCTGGTCCATCATAGCCAGCGTCGTCTGTTTGCCCTTGTCAAGATCATCGAAGGAATCAACACAGGTACCTTCCTGTTTTTCCATGTCCCAACCTAAAACCTTGACATCCGTGCCCTTGGTTTCGTTATAGAACGCAACGCCGCGCGCAAAACCGTCCATGAAAATGGTAACGGTCGGGATGCACATTCCGCCATACGTACCGACGATACCCGTTTCCGTCTTCGCCGCAGCAATGTAACCGGCTAAGAAAGCGGCTTCATCCGTCTGGAATACCTGGTCAACAACGTTGCTTTCATCCGCGACAGAGTCGATAATCGAGAATTTCAGATCCGGATTGTCAGCCGCGGCTTCTTTCGTCGCGTCCGTCAGCATGAAGCCAACCGTAACGATCAGGTCGCATTCATCATCGATAAATTGATCGATATTGACGGCGTAGTCAGCATCTGACTTCGATTCGAGAACGATGCCCGTAATGCCCAATTCGGCTTCAGCAAGCTTGATCCCGTTCCATGCCGTCTCGTTGAATGACTTGTCATCCACACCACCAAGATCCGTAACCTGGCAGATCTTGATCCCATCCTGAGCCGCGACCGACAAAACCGCAATGCTCAGAATCAACACGGCGATCAATAAACTATTCATCAATTTCTTCATAACGATTACTCCTTGATTATAAAAGTGGCACTTACGGCGGCGTTTTCCGTCGCTGTCTATAATTATATCGTAAGAACCTAAAAAATGGATATATCTCAAAAGTAAATTTTCTGGACGAGGAACAACCGTTATAATCTAAGCGGGAAATATTTTTCAGACAGGAGAAAAAGCTTTGTATTTAAAGGGAAGCCGTTACTCATATAACAACCGCCGGCGGAACTCCAGCCCGTTCAGGCTCGCGATCCTGGCGATCCTCGCCGCCGCCGGTCTCTATTTCAGCGTCGTTGTCGTTCCGGATACACAGCCGCTTTTTATTCCGACGGCGACCCCGACGACACCGCCCGAAGCTTACGTCTCCGAAGCTGAACAATTCGTCAACGATGGAAAATTAGCGCGTGCGATCGAATCCTACTATAAGGCGATCAAATCAAACCCAAAAGACATTAGCGTTTACGTCAATTTAGCCAAGCTCGAAATGTACGAAGGTCATACAGAAGACGCACTAACGAACGCCGAAAACGCGATTCTTCTGAACGGATCGAACGCGGTCGCGCACGCAATACGCGGCTGGGCGCTCGGCAACCTCGGCGATTACCTCGACGCAGAGACCGCCTTCCAGCGCGCCGCAGAAATTGACGCGACCAACCCACTCCTGTACGCTTACATGACCGAAGCTTATGTCAATGAGTTCAACGACAAGGAGTCGCTCGCAACGCTCGAAAAAGCCACCGACGCCTCCCGCAAAGCGATTGAATATGGCTCAAATACGATGGAGGCGCATCGCGCCCGCGGGTTGCTTCTCGAAATTACCGGCAACTACGAAGAAGCTATCAATGAATTTCAAGTGGCTATCTCGATTAACCCGAACATCGCTTCGCTCTACCTCGCGTTAGGCAGGAACCTTCGCGCAGCAGGACAATCGACAGAAGCGATTACCGCGTTTGAACGCGCACGCTCACTGAACCCGTACGACCCATGGGCGCCATATTATATTTCCCGTACCTATTCCGGAAATGGTGAATATACCAAGGCAATTCAACAAGCAGAAGACGCGATCGATCTGCGTCCAAGTGAAACCATGTTTTATTGGAATCTTGGAACGCAATATTACATGTCTCAGAAGTACAACGACGCAGTCAAGTATTTCCGTCTCGCCATTTATGGCGGTATGACGGACGCCGGCGTTGAGATCGACGGCATCCCGATTTCCTATAACAACCGTATTCCGGAGTTGTTTTCAATGTACGGACTGATTATGGCGCGCTCCGGCAACTGCGCCGAGGCGACCGAAATCGTCAAGCAAATTTCACAGAATATTCCGGACGACGCTATCGCGATGTCCAACGCTCAGACAATGAGCGAACGCTGTCTCACGAGCGACTTTGACATCGTCCTCGCGCAATCCTATAACCCCGGCGACAGTGCAGACGTCCCATTCACGCTTCCTACCATTTCATCGGAAGAAACTGATTCGGAAATAGAGGTTTTCGAGGAAGAAAATAGTGAAATGTGAAGATGATTATCCTTGAATAATCGAGCGGCGATAAACGTCCCGCATCGCAACCGCTTTCGACGCACCTAACGCCGTGCAAATTGTCGGTTCATCCACCATATACGCCGGAATGCCCAACGTCTTGGTCAGATATTTGTCAATTCCACGCAGCAAGCTCGTTCCGCCGCAGATCGCGACGCCGCGATCAATAATATCGGAAATAAGTTCTGGCGGTGTCTTTTCGAGTACTTTCCGCGCAGTCCCCGCGATCTCTTCCAGCGGATCGCTCAGCGCATCGACAATATCATCCGTCGTCAAAAGCACCGGTTTGGGAAGTCCGGTAACCTGATCCTGCCCCTGAATTTCCATGGATTGCGGCTGGTCGACCTGAACCGCTGAACCGATTCGGATCTTGATCTGCTCCGCTGTCGGCTGTCCAATGATAATCCCGTATTTCTTGCGGACATATTGCTGAATCGCCTCATCAAGGCGCAATCCAGCGGTCTGGCTCGTCTCCGAAGTTACGACACTGTTCATCGCCAGGACAGCCGCCTGGGTCAAGCCTCCGCCTAGGCAGATAATCATATTCCCCGACGGCGTCGAAATCGGAAGATCAACGCCAATCGCCGCCGCTAACGGCTGTTCCATTAAAAAGACTTCGCGTGAACTCGTCCCGAGCCCTACTTCATGCACCGCGCGCCGTTCTACGCTGGTAATTCCGCAAGGAATCGTGATCAGAATCCGCGGACGAAAAACGAGCATCGTCCCGCAAACCTTTTGAATCGAAAACCGAAGCAGGTTTTCGGTAATTTCATATTCCGCGATAACACCATTCCGCAGCGGTTGGACGACTTCGATACTATCGGGAACTCGCCCCATCATGTCCTTCGCTGCCTGACCCCATTCGACCATCTTCAATTCTTCAACGATAATCGCCGCGATCGTCGGCTCCTGTAAAAGAAGCTGACGCCCCTCGGTAATTACCAGGTTCATCGTCCCTAAATCAATTCCTAATTCTCGTGAAAGAAATGCCATCTGTCGGTAATCTCTCGTTTCGTCGCGTTTTTGTTTAAAATCTAATCATACTCGGAAACGCTTATTTTCGAATATCCTTACCGGTAATTCCAATATCCGTTCCGGCGCGCCGCTTTGCCGCGCTTAGCCGCAGCCGTGACTTCCGTAATAAGTACGAAGCACGCGTAAATTCGGACGCGTTCCGGCTTTCCCGCGCTTCTTTGACAGCTGCCTGAGCTTTTTGAACCGCTTCCGCTGCGCGTGTTTCGTCGATTTCCTCGACGTTTTCAGACGAATCAACGAGAATTCGGACTTCTTTCTGGAGAACTTCTAAGATTCCGCCGGTACAAGTAAATTCCTCCGTCTTCCGTCCGATTTTCAGACGGATAATCCCGTCATCCAACTTCGAGTACAGACGAATATGATTTTCTAAAATTCCGACCTCGCCGTTTTTCGTCGGGATCGCGGCAAATTCCGCCTCACCCTCAAAAACGACATGATATCGGGAATAGATTTTCACGGTAAAACTCATCCGCCATCTCCCGCGTTCATCTTCGCCGCCTTTTCTCGAACTTCCGCGATCGTCCCGACCATGTGAAACGCCTGCTCAGGGAGATCGTCAACTTCACCGTCCAAAATTGCGCGGAAGCCTTCGACCGTATCCTCGATTTTTATGTAGCGCCCGGAGAAACCCGTATATCGTTCCGCGACGAACATCGGCTGTGAGAAGAAATGCTCAATCTTTCTTGCACGGCTGACCGTTAGCCGATCCGCTTCGGATATTTCGTCGATACCCAGAATCGCGATAATATCCTGGAGATCGCGGTAATGCTGAAGAACGCGCTGAACTTCGCGCGCAACGCGATAATGCTTTTCTCCGACAATATTCGGATCCAGAATACGGCTCGTCGACGTCAACGGATCGACCGCCGGATAAATTCCCTTCTGGGCAATAGAACGCTCGAGCGCAATTGTCGCGTCCAAATGCGTAAAGGTCGTGACCGGAGCCGGATCGGAATAGTCGTCCGCAGGGACGTAAACCGCCTGCATGGAGGTAATCGAACCAAGGGTCGTCGACGTAATCCGCTCCTGAAGCTCGCCCATCTCGTTCGCCAACGTCGGCTGGTATCCGACCGCTGATGGGAGATTCCCGAGAAGCGCCGAAACTTCCGCACCAGCCAAGGAAAATCTAAAAATATTATCAATGAATAATAAGATATCCATTCCCTGATTCCGGAAAAATTCAGCGTTCGCGAGCGCCGTCAACGCAACACGCAAGCGCACACCCGGAGGCTCGTTCATCTGTCCAAAGACCATGACCGTATCTTTTAAAACGCCCGACTCGGTCATTTCCTGATACAGCTCCGTCCCCTCTCGGGTTCGTTCCCCGACCCCGGCGAAAACCGAAAGTCCATGATGAACCTGTGCGATGTTCCGGATAAGCTCCATAATAACGACCGTCTTTCCAACGCCGGCGCCTCCGAAAATGCCCGTTTTTCCGCCTTTTGTAAACGGCGAAATCAGGTCAATCGCCTTAATCCCCGTTTCCAGGACTTCAACCCGAGTGGATTGATGAGAGAAATCGGGACCAACGTGATGAAGCGGATAGTAAGTCTCAGAACGGATGTTCCCTTTCCCATCAACAGGATGCCCCAAAACGTTCATAATTCGTCCGAGCGAATCGTTTCCGACTGGAACCATGATAGGATAACCAGTTCGCCGAACCAAAAGTCCGCGCTTTAAACCATCCGTCACACCCATAGCAATGCATCGGGCGATCCCATTTTCCAAGAGAATCTCAACCTCTATAATCAAATAATCATCATCGCTGCGGATGACTTCGAGCGCTTCGTAAATACTCGGGAGATCGTCCGTCGGGAACTGAACATCGATAACGCTTCCGTTAACCTGAACGATTTTTCCTGTCGCTTGTTTCATGACTATCGCCGCTCCTACTCGCCGACTGTTTCGGCGCCTTTTTTCTTCTCCATCGAAACCGAGCCGGTCACGATGTCTAAAATGCTATTCGTAATTGATTGCTGACGGAGATTATTAAACTCAAGAACCATGTCATCCATCAGTTTTTCTGTATTTTCCGACGCCTGATTCATCGCCAGCATTCGCGCCGTATGTTCACAGGCTTTCGATGAAACGAACGCGTTAAAAATCGTCATGCGGATACAACGGCGGACAAGAGAAAACATAAATTCCTCGGCGTCGCCATCAAAGATACAACCGCCAACTGGAGCTTCCGCCTCGTATTCCTTCATCGATTTGCGTTCAAATAGTAAATCCGTCAACGGCAAAAGCCGTTTTGAACGCGGGATTAGTTTTCCCGTCGAAACGTAATCCGTGTAAACGAGATAAACCTCTCCATAAACCCGCTCCTGAAACTTTCGGGAAACGAGCTCTGCTAAAATTTCGACATCGCGAAAGCTTTGCGTTGAGGAAATATCGCTGAAGTCCGCGACCAAATCCCGTTTTCTCCGAAGCAAAAGTTCGCGGCTCTTCTTCCCAACCGAAATAAATTGAATCGGCTTGTGAATTCGTTCTTCAAGGCGTGTCAACTCCGCGAATGCATTCGTCGGATATCCCCCCGCGAGTCCACGATCAGCGCTGACAAAAATAACCAGCACAGGAAGCGAATCGTCCGTCTCTCGGAACGCCGGAGAAGCTTCGCTGAATTCTCTTTCACGGTAAACATCCGCGATAACCTGCCAAATCATTTCGATATAAGGATTCGTCTCCGATGCCAACTGGCGGTATTGCCGAACCTGGCTCGCTGAAACTGCCTGCAAGGCACGCGCCAACTGCTCAATGCCTTCGACGGATTGAATCCGTTTTTTTATGGAGGAAAGAGAAGCCATTCGCGAATCCCTCGTTCCTATCGGTAGATCATCTCAAACTGCGAAAGCGCGGTTTTGAGCCGGCTTTCAAGCGCATCGTCGACCTTCCCCAGCGCCGAAATACGGTATCCGACCGTGGAATATGAGGTGTGCATGAAAGCCAGAAATTCTTTTTCCCAGTCCAAAACGCGGCGTACCGGGACGGAAGAAAGATAACCGTTCAAGCCCGCGTATAGAACCATAAATTCGTCGCCGACGGATAACGGCTGATACTGCGGCTGTTTCAGAAGTTCCTGAAGCTTTTCGCCCCGATCGAGCTGCTTCTTTGTCAGCGGGTCAACATCTGAGCCATACTGCGAAAAAGACGAAATTTCATGATACGCTGCCATGTCAAGGCGTAAACTCCCCGCCACTTTTCGGATCGCCGGGTTCTGAGCCGAACCGCCGACGCGTGAGACCGAAATACCGACGTTAATCGCCGGACGCACGCCCGCGTTGAACAAACCGGATTCAAGATAAATCTGACCGTCGGTAATCGAAATAACGTTCGTCGGGACATACGCCGAAACATCCCCAAGCTGCGTTTCGATAATCGGAAACGCAGTCGACGAGCCGCCCGTCCGTGCAACAGGAACAATATGAAGATCATCCTTGTCTTCGCGGAGCGCCAACGCAGCTTCTGCGTCTTTCTTCGCCATAGGACCGCCATAGACGACGCCGTCGATCGAATCGCTGATTTCAGCCCTCGGGGAAATAAACGAAGCCGGCGTCAGGACGTACTGCGTTGCCATGCGCGCTGAACGTTCCAAGAGCCGTGAATGGAGATAGAATAAATCGCCCGGATACGCTTCCCGTCCCGGCGGACGGCGCAAAAGAAGCGAAAGCTGACGATATGCCCATGCATGTTTCGTCAGATCATCATAAATCACGAGAACGTCCTCGCCCTGATCCATAAAGTACTCGCTCATAGCGCAGCCGGCGTAAGGGGCAATGTATTGCGTCGCCGCGTTGTCATCTGCGCCTGCGACGATGATAATCGTGTGAGAGAGCGCCTTATGTTCCGTAAGTTTTGCGATGATTTGTGCGACTGAAGATTTTTTCTGCCCGATTGCGACATAAATGCACTTTACGCCGGTATCGCGCTGGTTGATAATCGTGTCAATCGCGATAGCCGTTTTACCCGTCTGTCGATCGCCAATGATCAATTCGCGCTGTCCGCGCCCGATCGGAATCATCGCGTCAATCGCCTTGATCCCAGTCTGGAGCGGCGTATCTACGTTCGCGCGGTCGTTAATTTCCGCCGCTGCCCGTTCGATCGGGTAAAACGTTCCTGCTTTGATCGACCCTTTTCCATCAATCGGCTCGCCGAGCGGATTGATAACCCGTCCAAGAAAGCGCTTCCCGACCGGAATCGACGCGATGCGGTTGAGCTGCTTTACGATCATGCCGGGCTTAATGGTCAGGTAGTTACCAAGAATAATGACCCCGACCGCACCAATTTCGAGCGTAAACGCGATGCCGATGACGCCATTTTCAAACTCAACAAGCTCCTGGCTTCCGACGTTGTCAAGCCCGCGAACCCGAGCAATTCCTTCGCCGACCTCGCTCACGATGCCAATGTCATCGACTTCATAGGTTGACTCAAAAGATTGAACCTTCTTAAGTAATTCGCTCGCTAACTTGTCAAAATCGTTCTCAGCCATCGTCCACCCCTTGTGCATTCTACAATTAATCTTATATTATAGGAGTGTCCCAAGTTTTTACCCAAAGCGCCGTTCAAAACGATGATGAAGAACGATTATTTGATCAAATGACGCATTCTTTCGTTTTACCCCTACGTATTCCGGATCACCCGCGACCACAGTGCCTTTTCCAGACACCGGTTCCTTTTTCCAGAGCAGGACGATGAGCACGATGAGCAGCCCGGTCATTGCACCGATAAAACCGGAGCGGAGAACAAGTTCAATGCTCATTCTTCAATTCCCCTTTCGTTTTGGGGATCATAAAAATATCCAGAAGATAAGCGCTCTTTATTTCCCTTTCCTCAAAAACCTTTTTCAGAAGTGGCGTAAACGCATCGTCATCGATCAGATCTGATTCATTAAGCATGCTGTTGTTTGTATAGTGGTACATATCTCCATTGTGAGAGAAAAAGAACGATTCATACGAACGAACCGGACATTCAAGGACAAGGAACTCGTTGACAAGATGAAATTGACAGCCTTTTTGAATACTTCTATCAACAAAATCCTCGTCTACGTTCATGATTTCCGCAGCGAACTCCCGAAAGCGAAATATTTCGCGGGAGTAATCATAAAGGTAATCGAATAAAACCTCGCTGTTTCTCATGCGGCTTCGCTCTGACGGAAAGAAGGTTTTCGGTGAGCTTAAAACTGCTCCGTACGCCTGCCCAAAATTTTCCGCGGGAAGATGGAGCTCTCGACCGTCCGAAAAATCGTACAAGTGAATCATATCAAAGTCAGAATTCGCGGTAATCAAGCGCTCGCCGTTTTCTGCGGCATAGATGATCCAATACCCTTCAATCTCCAGTACAGTTTCAAACGTTGATTTGTTGTATACGACGAATTTATCGTTTACAGTGACCATGACGTAATCCCTCATCGGAAAGATTGGATTTCCGGCGTAAAAACCTTCAGCGAAGGAAACGGGTATGTACTTGAACCATCGCCCATTTTCAAATTGATACTGTTCAACTTCATCCCTCCCATCACAATATACAATTGGATCATAATAGTCCCATGCGCACGAGCTATTCAATCCCGTCAAACTTGATGGAATAACCTGTGGTTCGTATTCATCCGTCAAATCAAAAAATGTCATGTGTATTGTGTGTCCCCCAGGATTATAGGAAGAGAGAAAAAGCCAGCGGCTGTCTGGAGAGATTAGAATATCGGTTTCAGGTGCTGTGAATAGAAACTTACTTCTGCTAAGTTTTTTTATTTCTAATTTAGTTGGCTTTTCGTCTTCGCCGATTTTTAAGACGATTACCATTCCCTCTTGATTTAACTCTTTGGATAAAAACGGTAAAATTAGCTTTTTTTTATCACGGGAAAACTTCGCGTATCTCATGTCATATTCATCGATGTTGTAGTTCAGACGTAAAAATTCAACCGTACTTTCAACGTGATTCGGCAGGTTGTTTTCAACTTCATAGAAAAGGTAAAGTGCGAATTTGAGCGCAAAAGGAAAATTATCCATTTCGTCGTTCCGAGGGTAAAACGGAATGGAGAGGTGATTTCCGATTTCATTCTCGTTGAGATGAAGCCGCGCGGCAAAGACTTCGCTTTGACCGCGGTATTGCACAAAGAATAAGTCCTCAAGGCTTTCTTCGTCGATCATGAGCGGGGCGGACCCTATAAATTCGTCTCCATCCCATATCGAAAACCCGTTGATCGTGCCTTCAAGGAGTACGTCTTCTGCGGA
>DAOUFB010000057.1:0-5511 GCA_034430135.1 Flexilinea sp.
GATCCTCCGGTCAGGAGCGTATAGCCGAGAATAAACGGGAGAAGCGCGGCGACCGTCCACCAGCGCGCCGTCACGCGCCGAACGAACGCCATCAGGATCCAAATCAGGACGGTAAAGTTTGCGCCGCTAATCGCGACGATATGCGCCGTCCCGGTGATTCGGAAGGCGGATTGGAGCGAGCGCGGGATACGCGACTCATCGCCGATAACAATCCCGTCGACAAGCGCGTTTTCCGGCTCGTCGTAAAGCGAGAGAATCCGCTCGCTAAACTTTTCGCGCAGTTGGCAAATTGGACGTAAAAGCAGGTTTAAACGCGCCGATTCGTCCGCCCCGGCAACCGACGCCGGGCAGACGGAACGAGACGCATGGACGCCCGCGGATTGGGAGTTCGGATCGCTGGCGACGCGCAGCCCTGCGAGCGCGAACAACGCGATCAGGAGGAGCGTCCGCGTGAACTCGTGAGCCGGATGATCCGGCTGATAGTCCCGTGATTCGCGGTAAGCGCTTAATGCGAAAATCGCGCTCAGAGCGAACGCGATGTACCAGGCGATGAATGGAAGAGGGAGAAAACTTGAGCTAAGGAGTCCGGCTAAGAGCGTGAGCGAAACTTTGATCAGCGTCATCGCCTGAACCTTTTCCGCCGGTCCGCCGCGCAGTTATTCTCTCTTTGTGTCGCCGAATGCGACAGCGCGGTTGATCAAAAATTGCGTTACGGCGACGATCACGACTGAAAAGAGCTTCGCCGCCATGGGGTTCACCGCCAACCGGTTCCCAATCCATAAAATCACCGACGACAGGAGCAGTCCAAAAAGACCGGTCAAATAGAACGAAATGAACCGCCTGCCCGTTTGATCCGTTTTCCGGAAGTTGAAATTCCGGTTCAGGAGGAAACTCAGGAAAATCCCAACGTGGACGCTGATTCCGTTCGCGATGAACTCATCAAGTCCCAGGCGATTAAAGAGCAGGTAAAAAACGCCCGTATCCGTCGCGGCGCTGATCGCTCCGATCAGCCCGTAAAGGACGAATGTCCGTAGAAATTCCCACCGTGCTTCGTTCATGAAACGCCCATTTCATCGGTTCGTTGACTCGGAATGCGGCGGATATCCGCGAGAAGTTCGGCGTGAAGGGTTGGATTTGCGGTAATGAATCCCCAAGGTTCCGTGAACGCATCCGCGCCGCCATCGAACCGCGTCGTTTTCGCGCCGGCTTCGGAGAGGATGACGAGACCCGCGGCGATATCCCATGGGCTGAGCGTAATTTCCCACATGCCGTTCATCCGTCCGCAGGCGACGTAAGCCATGCCCAGCGCCGCTGAGCCGAGCCGCCGGACGCCCGCCGTCGTAAGCATGAAGTGACGATGCAGATCAAAGTTCTGATACCCTAACTTGAGCATTTTGGTAGAGAAGCCGGTATCTAAGAGCGCCATCGCGCGATCCGTTTCCGGATTGACCCGAATCGGCGATCCGTTCAGGAACGCGCCTTTTCCTTTTTCGGCGTAAAAAACTTCGTTCAGATTCGGGTCATAGACGACCCCGAGAACGAGCTCACCCTCATAGGCGTACCCAATCGACACGCAGTAAAAGGGAATCCCATGCGCATAGTTCATCGTTCCATCCAGCGGATCGACGTACCAGGTATGGCGCTGATCTCCCGCATGTGCGCCGGATTCTTCGGTCAAAACAGCGTGATCCGGATAAGCTTTTCGAAGTTCAGCAAGGATATAGTCTTCGTTCTGGCGATCGACTTCGGTCACTAAATCCTGAGCGCCCTTGACTCCGACTTCGTGGTCAGCGTGAAGCCGTTCGCGGGCATGCTGTCCCGCTGCTTTGGCGATACGGATAATATTCTGAATGTCGATGGTCATGCGTCTTCCCTCGCTTTTTCTGAATGATATTCAGGATTATACCGAAGTTTCAACGCCTTATTCGGTCGAATTCTGAAGCTCAGGTCCAACTGAGCACTGACTCAGCGCTCCCAATGGCTGGAACAGAAATGACCCGCTTCGTTTCACCCTATTACGAATTAAGTTGCAATCGCCACCTTTTTCGTAATTCTAACCCCAGCCAGACGGATTCTCAAATCTTCAAAAACAAACTAAAATCCACGCTAAGAATTCAAAGGAGGATTCGGATCATGGGTTATTTATTAGGGATCGACGTCGGGACATCCGGCTTAAAATCCATTCTCGTCAACAGCGAAGGGAACTTCGTGACCAGCGCGTATCAGGGCTATCAATTCGACGCGCCATTTCCCGGTACCGCGGAACAGGATCCGGACGTATGGTGGGATGCCTGCAAGGCGACGATCCGCGCAGTTCTCACGGAAAGCGGGATTCATTCGGATGAAATCAGGGGCATCAGCTTTTCGGGACAAATGCATGGGCTCGTCGCGCTCGATCAAAACGGGAAAAGCGTCCGTCCGGCGATCCTTCACTGCGACGCGCGTTCGTCCGAAGAGATCGCTCAGGTCAAATCAGCGTTCACAGCAGAAGAGATCCCCAATCTGTTCATGAACCCAATTTTTACCGGCTTCCTGATGATTTCGCTGCTTTGGATTCGGAATCACGAGCCGGAGAACTACCGCCGCATTCGCCATGTCATGCTCCCGAAAGATTACCTGCGTTATCAACTGACCGGCGTGATCAGTTCGGATATTTCCGACGCATCCGCGACGCTCGCGTTCGATATTCCGAACCGCCGCTGGTCCGAGACGATTTTGACCCGTCTCGACCTGCCGAAGGATATTTTTCCGCCGCTCCAGGAAACGATTGAGCCGGTCGCGACCGTGGCAGCTCATGCCGCACAAGAGACCGGTTTATCCGAAAAGACGGTCGTCACCGCCGGCGGTGGGGATCAGGTCATGCAGTCTATCGGGAACGGACTCATCACGGACGGCGACGGCTCAGTCAATATCGGCTCAAGCGGGCAAGTCGGTTTCCAAATCAGCAAACCGTTCCTCAACCCGGCGCTGAATACGAATATGTTCTGCGCTTATGACCGCGGACGCTGGATTATGTTCGGCGCAACGATGAGCGCGGGACTGTCGCTAAAATGGTGGAATAAGGTCATTCAGGAAAACGATTATGAACGACTGAATGAAGGCATCGGGCGGACAAAACCGGGATGCGGCGGACTCCTCTTCTTCCCATACCTGAACGGTGAACGCACGCCGCACGTTAACCCGAATATCAGCGGAATGCTCTTAGGCATGAACCACATGACCGACCGTTACGCGATTGCGCGCGCCGTCATGGAAGGGGTCGCGTTTTCCTTGAAAGATTGCCTCGATTTATGTATGAACGCAGGATTTACCCCGAAGACGCTCGTCGCGTCTGGAGGCGGCGCCCGTTCGCCGCAATGGCTCCAGATTCAGGCGGATATTCTGGGACTGCCGCTGAAAGTATCATGCTCGGAGGAGCAGGCAGGACTGGGCGCGGCGATCGCCGCCGGCGTTGGGGCTGGGCTTTACCCGAATCTGGAAACGGCATGTGAGACGTTCGTTCGCTATCAGGAGCGGGAATATTTTCCGATTCAGGAAAACGCCGAACGATACCGCGAACTCCATCGGATCTATCAAGCCGCCTATCGCGGCGTTGAACCGGCGCTCGAAGCGCTGACCCTTTTCGGACGGCGTTAACGCGTCGAGCTGCACGGAAAAAAAGAACCGGCTTGAACCGGTTCTTTTTTCCCTCAGAATCATGCAATCCATGGATTTGGCTGCAACGCGCTCAGCAAGGAAATGTGCGGCGATCTCGCTGTCATGGCATGATCGCTGATCCGTTCTCTTTGTTTTACGCTCTATCAAGTTTAAACAACCTTGCGGTAATATTTGCAACTACTATGGACAAAGCAATGCCGATAACAAGCGCCGCAGGAAGGGACCATGTCGGGCTATATGACATCAACGTATCCGCATAACCTGCGGGCATCTCTTCAAGGGCAGCCTCATAGGTATAGGCACGACTGAACCATATCCGAGCATAATATCCGAATGTAGAAAAAGTCATCATCACCGTTGCTGCAAGATTTCCCGCCCAGCTGTACTTGAACGCACAGCGGATAACTTCCGCAGCGATGGCAATTATTATCACAGGAACAAGATGCCAGACTGTCGCATCTTCCATAATGAAAAGCATAATGATTACCCCTGCTGATAAGAACACCGCAGCTCCCGGCGCTTTCACTCTGTCAAACGCTTTGAGAACGATACCGGTCAGCAGTATTCCCGCGGTAACCTGATAGCAGACGAAAAACACCGGATGTATAATTCCCGTCAGACAGACAAGCACGGTCCCAACTACATACAACACCGTATAGAGAAGCATCCACATTACATTCTTTGAGTTCCATTTGTTCATGATATTTTCCTCTTTCTATTAGATTTAACTAACTTGAAGTGATTTTTTATAGCGGTCATGCCGCTATTTTTCAAAACTGATCCAATATCAATAACCGAAAAAAGCTTTCCAGCTGGGAGTAAAAAATTTATCAAGCGTTTCTGCGTAATGAAATGCCTCGTCTCTTGTAAAATTATGCCGTACCGCCTGAAAAATCGCATCTACATACGTCGTCGTCAACAGGTGAAATTCTTTTACGCTGAAATCGTTCAGCCTTACCCCCATTGAATTAAGCTGATCCATGAGGATCAGCGTACTTTCTTCGCCCATCTTCGCCACGTCATGCAGAAAATTCTCATACCGAGTTCCTTCAGCTTTGCAGACAATCAGCCTGAAAGCATCGAAATGTTCATAAATGTATTTCATGATCCCGGAAATCTCATCAGAATGATCCCAGATATGGGAAAGATCCGCCGTATCCAAAGTCCGGTGCGTTTCCTCTACGGACTTACGATACAGCTCGACAAAGCCGTCATACGCAGGAGCTGCAAGGGAAACAAACATACTCTCCTTATCTGGAAAATGCTTATACAGACCGGATACGCTCATCCCTGAATCGGACGCGATTCGCCGCATCGAAGCATCCTTAAAGCCATATGTCAAAAACTCCTTCTTCGCGGCAATGACTATTTTTTCATGATTCTCAATTTTGTCCTTTGGCATAAACCGCTCCCTACAGATGAAAGCGAACAGTGTACGCTAACGATAAATAGAATACACCGTTCGCTATCTTCTGTCAAGGGCAGGAAAGAATCTGAATTTGCAGGACTGACATGAGTGCGTTACAGATCACAGGAAAAATCAGCGAATGGAGCAGGCGTATTTTCCGATTCAGGGAAACGTCGGGCAAAATTGTTTACCCCATGAGGGCAACGGATGATTGAACACTCGATTGATTAAAAATTCTTGAAAGGCGAAAATTATCCAATTCAAAATTGTTTGGTTCCGCCTCCTTCAGGGACAGGCTTAACCTGAACATTCCTTACTCCTCCTCAAAGTAGAGGTTTTCTCAAAATGCTTTTTGCGTGGGAAAGAGACGTGAATATTTTCAAAGTATCGAGATGTCCATGACTCCCGCTCGCTTATCGCTTCCCCCATCCGCTTTGCTTCGGGGA
>DAOUFB010000058.1:0-8073 GCA_034430135.1 Flexilinea sp.
GTTCTTCTCAGCGAGCGATCGTATAACCGCCATCGCCGGCGCAATTCCATACCCGTTAACGATGAAAATAAAGTCTTCGTGTCCGAGGCGATCCATGCGGAAAAGCCCATGGACCGTACCCGCCAGAACCTTGGTCCCAATGCGCGGGATTTCGTTTCCGGACGCTATCGCGATACGGATACCGTTCTCTTCGACCGCGCTAACGTAATAAAGCGGTTTTGAGGCGAATGGATTCGTACCGAAAGCGATACCGACCGACTGACCCGGACGGACAGCGCTTCCTCGCCCCGACCGAAGCGTCAGCGTGACTTCGACGCCATTTTCAGCGATTTTAGCGGCTTCGGTTACTTCGTAGCAACTCGAACGGAATGGAAGGATGACGGCGAGGATAAACGCAGTGAACAAAGCGCAAATTAGATAACACGCCCATAAAATGAACAGCGCGCGTGGAAGAACGCCCGCCTCGGCGTGAAACGCCTGAAGCGCGGCGAAAAGGATCGCGATCAGGGTCAGCCAGAAACGCAGAAAGCGTAAAACGGCGAAGATTCCGCCTCGGTACATGTCCAGAACGAGATTCAACAACAGAATAACGCCTAAGACAGATAGAGTCCCAATGAAAGAAGGCGTAGGCAGGAAGCTCACCCCCCATTTGGGGAGGACCTGAACCACGCTCGGAAGCTGGGATGCCCTCAGCGCGACATGACCCAAAGCGAAAGCCGCGCCAAAGAAACCGAAAATTTTCCCAATACGAGATGCGCCGGACGGGCTAAATCGTCCCGCGATCCAGGAGATTTCCGCAAATGGAACAAGCGAAAAAATCATCAGCGTCAGTCCCAAAACGCCAATTCCGAGCGTCAGCATGCGCATTTCGTCCATCGACGGAAGCTCAGCGCGAAGCTGGAAAACGGTCAGCGCCAGCGGCGCAAGCGCGAAAAGAACAAGCACGAAGATAAGAATTGACCGCGACGAGCGCAGCCCTGCGACGAAAGCGCGGCGTTCCGAGCGGTTGACAGCAGCATTCATAAGCGAAGCTCCTTATAATAAAATGTTATTTCAGGCGGCGAACAATAATCCCAGCGGTAACCGTAATAAAAACAAAAAAGATAATAACGCCGATAGTAAATAAGAATGTTGTACTCATGATCCCTCCAATTCAATTCCCTTTTCATTATACAACGGCGCCCGGCAAATTAGCCAGACTAACCAGGGCGGACGCAATTATTTTGGGCTGCTCTTATTCCCGCGCCTCATGAATTGACCCCTGATTCAAGTCTGTGAACCGCAGCAGCAAGTAAGATAGTAAGCAGGATAACACGTAAGATCGCGAGGAAGGACATGAGCGGATATACCCTTCCATTTACAATTACCCCGAGAATTATCGACCTCGTTGCTTCGATTTCTGAAAAAACCGGACAAATTCTAAGCAGGAAAGATCTCGAAAACAAACCCCACCTTCGACGCAGCAATCGGATCCGGTCAATTCATGCTTCCTTAAAAATCGAAGCTAACTCCCTGTCGCTTACGAACGTACGAGACGTGATTGACGGGCGCCCTGTCCTCGGTCCTCCGATCGAAATTCGCGAGGTTCAAAACGCTTACCGCGCCTACAAAGAAATTTCGAACATAGACCCTTATGACCTCCTGGACCTGAAACGGGTTCATGGAATTCTCACAGCCGGAATCATCACGGGGTCCGGCGTTTTCCGAAAGGGCGAAGAAGGCGTTTTTTCTGGTGAACACTGTATTTTTATCGCCCCGCCGCCGAGACGGGTTCCAGGTTTAATGGCGGAGTTATTTACCTGGATGAGAGAGAATCGAAGTGAACTTCATCCGCTTATCCTCTCTGCGGTTTTTCATTATGAATTTGTCTTTATTCACCCGTTTTCAGACGGGAACGGGCGGATGGCGCGCCTCTGGCATACTGCATTGCTCGCGAATTGGCGTTCCATTTTCGAATGGATACCGTTAGAAAGCCAAATTGAAAAGTTTCAGGACGAATACTACGCTGCGATCTCCGCCTGTCATCAGGAAGCAAATTCTGAGAAGTTTATCGAGTTCATTCTGACGAAACTCGATCAGGTACTAAATGACTTTATCAACAACCTGAGAACGTCGCCGTCCGAAATAAGTGAAGCGGTCGAAAAATTGCTCCACGTGATGGAATTTGACATGCCCATGACGGCGAACGCTCTGATGGGGCGATTAAACCTGAAGTCAAAGGAGAACTTCCGAAAAAACTACCTCGACCCGGCGATAGAAAAGGGGCTGATCGAGCGGACAATTCCAGAGAAGCCGTCAAGCCGAAATCAGCGCTATGTCAAACGTTGATTTTCGTTCGCAACCCCACAGTCCTCGATAAATAAAGTATGATTAACCCATGGCTGAAAACGACACCTACGAATTCCGCGACGTTAACGAGTATGTCGATGCATTTCTGGATGCCTATCGTCGGCTCGAAAAAGCGCTGAAAGCGAATCAACGATACGCACCGAACACGCCCTACGAGAATCCGATCGTCCGCTTCATCGGAGCGAACGAAGGCAAAGCATATAAAGAGCCGCTCGACTTGATCCGGGAAGTTCGAAATATCCTGACCCATTCTCCGAAAATCGCGGGAAATTATCCGATTGAGCCATCTCCAGCACTTTTCGAAATATTAAAAGAAATAATCAACATTATCGAAAATCCAGCGTTAGCGATCGATTACGCAATTCATACCGACCAGATCTTCAAAACCTCGCTGCACGAAAACGCATTGAATATCATGCGCCGAATGCAGGCTGCGGGATTTTCCCACGTTCCCGTTCTGGTTCGAGATCAACTCCTCGGCGTTTTCAGCAAAACTTCGGTTTTTTCCTACCTTCTTAAAAATCCGGGGAAATCTATTGACGACAGTCTCTTGATCAGTGACTTTCTCTCTTATATCGACCCCGATTATCCGAATGGCGATCGATACGAATTCACCGCAAAAGACGCGTTGGCAGCGGACGTCCGCGATCTTTTCGATATAAGTTTGAACCGAAAAAAACGTCGAATCTCCGCCGTTTTCCTGACCGAAACCGGTGACCCCAAAACCAAACTATACGGCATGATTACGCCGTGGGACATTTTAAAAAATCCTGACTCAGGTCGCATAAAATAACCCGCAGACTGCGATTCTTATACCCGTCTAATATACGTCGGATAAAGTTATAAAAAAAATTGTGAACTACAAGTCAGAATTTGGAAAGGAATACTATGATTCGATTCGACCGTTTTACGAAAGAAGCTCAGGACGTCGCCCAGCGCGCGATCGAGCTTCTCAAAGACTATAAACATAATCAACTCGCTACCGAACATATTCTTCTCGCGCTCATAGAAAACCCTGAATCAACCACGTCGCAGTTCATTTCGCAGATGGATGTAAATTCCGAAACGCTCGCCGACCGCCTCGATTTCATGCTCCGGACGCGCGTTAAAGCTGATTTTTACTCCGGCGGATCGGGGCAGCTCTTTATTACGCCCGAGGTACGCACGATTATCGACAAAGCGCCGACCGAAGCGAACCGCCTCAAGGCTGATTTAGCCGGTCCGGAGCATATGTTTCTCGCGATTCTTACGGAAAAGGGCACTGCGGTCGCCCGCTTAATGCAGGAATTTGACCTGAATTGGACGAAAGCTTATAACCTGCTGTCCCAAAAATCACAGCCGGAATCCAGAAAGAAATCCGCCGCAGCTTCAAAATACAAAAATTTGACAAAGTATTCGCGCGACCTGACCGATCAGGCAGCTAACGGAAAGCTCGACCCGGTCATTGGGCGCGACGCGGAAATCCTGCGCGTGATTCAGGTTCTCTGCCGCCGGACGAAAAATAACCCGGTTCTGATCGGCGCCGCTGGCGTAGGGAAAACGGCGATCGCCGAAGGACTGGCGCAGAAAATCGCGACGAACGACGTACCTGAGCCGCTAATGGATAAAAAAGTCATGTCCCTTGATATTGGCGCAATGGTCGCCGGATCGAAATTCCGCGGAGAGTTCGAGGAACGGTTAAAAGCCGTTATCGAGGAAGTTCGCGGTTCCGACGGCGAAATCATCCTCTTCATCGACGAACTCCATACCGTTGTCGGCGCTGGCGCTTCCCAAGGCGCGATTGACGCTTCAAATATGCTGAAGCCCGCGCTCGCCCGCGGTGAGCTGCAATGCATCGGCGCAACGACGCTCGACGAATATCGGAAATATATTGAGAAAGACGCAGCGCTTGAACGCCGCTTTGCCTCGGTTTTTGTCGAAGAACCGAGCGATGAAGTCACGCTTAAGATGCTCCATGGATTAAAAAAGCGCTACGAGGATCATCATCATATCAAGTTCGACGACGCTGCGCTCGAAGCAGCCGTCCGGCTCTCTTCGCGCTATGTAACCGATCGGCATCAGCCGGATAAGGCAATCGACCTGATCGACGAAGCCGCGGCGAAACTCCGCGTCGCCCTCTTTTCGATTCCGGACGAGCTGCGCGGAATGAAAAACCGTATTGCCGCGCTGACGCAAGAAGAGGAAGAGGCAGGCAACGACCGAGACTATGAGCGCGCGGCAAAGATCAAGGCGGAGCGCATTCGCATTGAAGCTGAGTTTGAAGAAAAATCGCGCCAGTGGGAAACGGATCAGCAGCTGGACGACATCGTCAAAGTCGACGACATCGCGCAAGTCATCGCGCAATGGACCGGCATCCCGGTTAATGCCATGCTGGAGAATGAAACCGAACGATTGGTCAAAATGGAAGAACGTCTCGCGAACCGAATCATCGGACAAAAAGACGCCATTCATGGACTCGCCGACGCGATTCGCCGTGCACGAACCGGATTTAAAGACCCGAAACGTCCGATTGGCTCGTTTATCTTTATCGGTCCGTCCGGCGTCGGGAAAACCGAACTTGCGAAAGCGCTCGCAGAATTTCTCTTCGATGATGAAGACGCACTCGTGCGCATCGATATGAGCGAATACCGCGAACGCCATACCGTGTCCCGCCTCTTCGGCGCGCCTCCTGGATACGTCGGTTACGAAGAAGGCGGTCAGCTGACCGAAGCCGTTCGCCGTCGTCCCTACCGCGTCATTCTTTTCGATGAAATCGAAAAGGCGCATCCGGAAGTCTGGAACTCGCTGCTCCAGATCCTGGACGACGGTCGTTTGACCGACGGACAGGGGCAAGTCGTTGATTTTCGAAACACAGTTCTGATTATGACCTCGAACCTCGGAACGGAATACATTCACCGCAGCGGTACGCTTGGCTTCCTTGGTTCAGCGGCGAACCTAGAAGAGCGCGACGCCCGTGTCAAGATTGATAAAGCGCTTAAAGATACTTTCCGTCCAGAGTTTTTGAACCGCGTCGACGAAATTATCATGTTCTCGCGCTTGAGCGTCGATGAGATGAAAGAAATCGTCGACCTCCAGCTCAAGGAAATTACGTCTCGAATCGTCGACATGGGAATTACGCTGGAACTTGACGAAAGCGCAAGAACTTATCTCGCGACCGTCGGTTATGACCCTGCGTTCGGTGCACGTCCAATGCGCCGCGCGCTTCAGAAATACCTCGAAAGCCCGCTGTCGATGATGTTCCTCAGGGGCGAAGTCGTCGCTGGCGATACCGTCGTCGTCACGAAGGAAGAAGGCGAAAAGGACGGTCTGACGCTGACGAAGCGAAAGAACGAGCCAACAGAATAAAAGATTTATGGAAAAATTAAAAATCCACGTCGATTTGGAATCCGGGCGCGCGGATCGCGCGCCCGAGACTTCTCGTTTCGCACATTGTTCTCCGATCACCCTTGAACCGCTGACGACGCATGCACACCCGTTCAAGCTCGTCCGTACCAGTCTAACGCCTATCTTAATCTTTACCGCTGTACTGGTCATCGAAGTCGTCGGCGTCGCAGGGCACTGGAAATTCCTGACGAATGAACTGAGTGCGTTCCTGGGGGTTGTTTGCCTCGTCTGCATGGCGTGGATCGCGGTCGGCTGGATCGACTGTGTTAACGATGAATTTCGCGTCGAAACTGAACGCGTCATTTCCGTTCACCGCAGTCCATTCGGCAGCGAGCGGGAACGCATTGCGCTCCTCCGCAAGATTCAGACCGTCGAAATTTCGCGGAAAAATCCGATCGCGTTTCTTCTGAATTACGGCGATGTTGCGATTAACGTCGGCGAGTCCATCCTGAATTTCGAGTATATTCCTGAGCCGAAAGCTTTTCGTGACCGAATCTTCGCTGGTGTCGCCGCTCTGGAAGAAGCCGATCGACGTGCTGCTGCTGAGTCGCAGCGTGAATTTATCGAAGAAGTCGTTTCCGTGTTTAAAAGCCGCGATCCCGCGTAACCGTCCCCTCACGCGTCACCGTTGTTGCCGAGCCTCAAACTTGAAAATGCGTTTCGCTCCGGCTTTGACGAAGAATTGACTTTCGATAAATCATGAATTTGAGGGTGATTCGCCGCACGGATTGCACCAAGTACAAATTTTCACCTCGAAATTTTCCCTAAAAAGAAAAAAACGGGTTATCATCCTCTAACAGGGAACCATTACACAAAACGATCGCGAACGCACGATCGTTCTACAAATCGAAAGGAAATTTACTGAATTATGTCCGAAGAAACGAAAAGCACAGAAACGACTCAGCAACCTACCGTGCCGCAGCCCAAAACCGTTCAAACGGAACATTCCGTCACCATTCAAGGACAACAAATCGACTACACCGCAACCGTCGGGACGTTCATTCTGAATGAAGAAACGTTCGGCGAAGGCGAAAAGAAAGACATCTACGAAGGCGAAAAACCCCGCGTTGAAATTTTCTACACCGCTTATACGCGGAAGAACGTTTCAAACGTCGACGAGCGGCCGATCACGTTCGCGTTCAACGGCGGCCCCGGCGCACCTTCCCTCTGGGTTCATTTAGGCGTTCTCGGTCCGCGCCGCGTTCAGCTCAATGAAGACGGTTCGCCGCTCCCGCCGCCCGCGAAGCTCATCGATAACGAGTATTCCATTCTCGATCAGACCGACCTCGTCATGATTGATCCGGTCGGAACCGGCTACTCCCGTTCCGTCAACGGCGTAAAACCGAAAGATTTCTGGGGTTGGACGAAGGATATTGAATCGGTCGGCGAATTCATCCGCGCGTTCGTCGCGGAGAATGGACGCTGGGGGTCGCCAAAATATATCGCGGGCGAATCCTACGGAACGACGCGCGCGACCGGTCTCGCCGACTACCTTTCCGATAAACACGGCATGTACCTGAACGGGATCGTCCTGATCTCAACCGCGCTCGACTTCATGACCCTCGACTTTTTCGATGGGAACGACCTCCCATACATTACTTTCTTCCCAACTTACGCGACCACGGCATGGAAGCATGGCAAAATCGCCCCCAAGTACCGAGCGCTTACCGTCGAGCAGGTCGCAGCGCAATCATCCGCGTTCGCAGAATCGGAACTCATGAGCGCGCTTTTCTTAGGCGATCGCCTCAGCGCGGATAAAAAACGCGCGATCGCGAAGAAGATGGCGGAATGGATCGGTTTATCGGCTGACTACATTCTGAATTCAAACCTGCGCGTCAGCATGGACAAATTCGGGAAGGAGCTTCTTCGCGCTGAGAAGAAAGTCATCGGGCGTTTTGACGCACGCTTTACCGGACCGGATAAAAACGGCTCAGGTGAATCCCCGAGCTACGACCCGTCGGACACCGAGATCAGCGGCGTTTTCGCCGGCGCGCTGAACGCATATCTGAACAACGAGCTGGATTGGAAAACAACACGTGAATATCGAATTTCCAGCGGTCTCTGGCGAATCTGGGACTATAAGGAATACCAGAACCGTTATCTCCAGCTGGAACAGGTCCTCGCCGACACCATGGTCCGTAATAAATTCATGCGCGTTTGGGTTTTGAACGGGTACTACGATCTGGCGACCCCATTCTTCGCCTCTGAATACGTCTTCAATCATTTGAACCTGACGCCGGAACTGCGGAAGAATTTAACGATGACCTACTACGAGGCGGGACACATGATGTATATTCATCATCCGTCGCTCGTTCAGTTCCGAAAAGATGCTGAAACGTT
>DAOUFB010000059.1:0-2464 GCA_034430135.1 Flexilinea sp.
GATTAAATTGATTCAGGCGGACGCGTTCGCGGCGAAACTTTTCGGTCATATCCGTGAGCGGTTTGAGCGGGAGGCGCGTGCCCTCGCCCGCCTTGACCACCCGAATATTGTCCGGGTTCTGGATTACGGCGAGCATGAAGGTGCACCGTATCTGGTGATGGAATACCTTGAAGGTGCAACGCTCAAGGATGTTCGAAAACCATTGCGCGTCGATACAGCAATTCAGCTCATTCGTCCTGTCGCGGAGGCGCTCGCCTACGTTCATCAGAACGGAATATTGCATCGCGACGTCAAACCGTCGAATATCATGATCTTGAAAAATAATAAGGTTATGCTGACTGACTTCGGGATTGCAAAGTGGCTGAACGATGATGAAGAACAGCTGGCGCTGACTGGGACAGGCGTTGGCGTCGGTACACCGGAGTATATGGCGCCTGAGCAGGGTTTAGGCGGAAAAGTCGATGCCCGTACGGATCAATATTCGCTAACGGTCGTCTTCTACGAACTTATTACAGGTCAGAAGCCGTTCCGCGGTGAGACGCCGCTTTCCGTCCTCATGAAACAGGCGAACGATCCGATCCCTGACCCGCGCGCGATCGTTCCGGAGACAAATGAATCGGTCAAGAAATTCCTGGATCGGGCGATGGCGAAAAATCCGGATGACCGCTATCCAGACTGGGGCGAGTTTCTCCGTGATTTAGACGGTCTTCGTCTTCAAGCTATCGCGGAGCGGATTGATCAGGGCGATCCGCCGGTGACACGTACGGGAGTTCTGGTCGACCCGAACGCTGAATCGACGAATGCAGCGGGAACGAATTCCTCGGTCGTTCTACGCCGATCGGACGTGGAAGAAATTCGCGATGCAAGAAACGCTTCTCCGGATGCACCCACGCCGGATGGGTTAACGGCAAACGCGAAGATGAAGAAATCAGGAGGAGCGAAACGGTGGGCGTTGGTGCTGGTCTTGTTTGCGTTCATATTAGGCGGTGTCGCCGCAGCGTTCCAGTATCTTGGAATTATCGATTTGCCACTTCTGATTATGACGGCGACGCAGACGACGACGCTGACACCAATCGCAAGCGAAACCGCTTTGCCGACGCTGACGTTGACGTTGACGCCTACGCCTACGGAAATCCCGGTTGCTACGGCTACGGGAGCGGCTCGGACGACGGAAGTGATCGTCGTTGAAAAAGTAATCACCGCGACTCCGGATATGGCGATGACGGCGATGCGTGTGACGGCGGATATGGCAATGACACAGGTGGCTGAAGCTGAGAAGCGTCTCGAAGCGGCGAACAGGAGCGCGACTGAAGAGGCGCTCATGCGCGTCCAGACGGAGGCGGCAAAAGCCGAAATGAGGCTCGCTGAAATCAACCTGCAATCGACCGAGCTGGCTATAGCGCTGACACAGAGCCTGCTGGAACGGACGGCGTTCGTTCTGACGCAGGACGCGCGTGAGCTGATGACGCCGACGCCTCAACTTTGGGCGTCGGCGCCATTACCGACAACGGCGAGTGAACCGACGGAAACGCCGAGCGGACCGAAGGCTTCATGGGTTGTTTGGGCGAGCCAGCGCGGCGTGGACGCCATGTTTGGGTACAACGTTGAAACGGAGGAGAAGGTCGAACTCAAGAAGAACCGCGAGGGTAAGTTCGTTTTGGATGGACGGATTGTTCTTTCGTATAAGGATCCTGTTTTATTTATGAATTATCCTGAATTTTTATGCGTTGGTTCATGTACAGATTTCGAGGGAAAAAGCGTTCTGACGAGCACGAATGCGGGAACTGAGGTCGTTAAAGAGTATCGAAATAGCGGCTGTAAACAGCTGACCTGTGACAAAGCGCCCTGCCCGTTCGATTGTCCCTATTCACGCTCGCGTGTCCTCTTGAATAGCCATGAGATTTTCAATGCGGCGGATAGCCGATTTTACAATGCGTTCTGGTATCGAACCGGCGAAAAATTTGCCATTTTGTCGAATTTTGCGGGGAAGATGGATATTTACGTTTATGAGCGGGAAACGAAGCGCATGGTTCGTTTACTGTCTGAACAGGGTGTTCAATATACTTCGCCGACTTGGTCTTACGACGGGACGAAGATTTATTTTGCACGCTATGATTACGCGGGAAATAAAAATTTCGATATTGTCGCGATACCCGCTGATGGGAAGACGCATACTAAAGAGGATATCGAATTTCTGTTGACGTCGCCCGAAGATGAGCAGTTCCCCGCGATATCGCCGGACGGGCACTACCTGGCGTTCAATCGGCGGCTCGGAGCTTCGTATGAGATGATGGTTCTGGATCTCGAAACGGGCGAAGAAAAACGACTGACGGAGGATATTGTTCAGGACATTTTACCGATGTGGATTCCAGATTAGGAAGATGGAACAGGTGCAGCGAAAATGAAGGGTAAAGGCATATGCAGGACGTAATCGGAAGGAGTATCGGTCGCTACCACGTCATTG
>DAOUFB010000060.1:0-7966 GCA_034430135.1 Flexilinea sp.
TTTCTCCTTCCAAAACCGTTTCATTCTCCGTTTGGACTGTTAGGAATGGACAAGGCGGTCGAGACGATTTTTGAGACGATTGACAGCGGCGGAAGGATTACGGTTTACGGCGATTATGACGTGGACGGCGTGACCGCTTCTTCGCTTCTCGTTCAGGTTCTTCGCCGCTATGGGGCGTCCGTCGATATTTATATTCCGAATCGCTTTGAAGAGGGGTACGGATTGAATCAGGATGCGGTCCGAACGCTCGCGGAAAGCGGCGCCGCGCTGACGATTACGGTGGACTGCGGCGTACGTTCACCGAATGAGGCGGCGCTGGCGACTGAATTGGGAATGAAGATGATTATTACGGATCATCATGAGCCGGGCGATGTCATTCCGTCGTGCTGCGCCGTGATTAATCCGAAGCGCCCGGGCGATACCTATCCCGATAAAATGCTGGCTGGGGTCGGCATTGCCTATAAGGTCGCGGCTGCGCTGCTGGCGGTCCGTCCGATCGCGGGCGTCAAAGCGGAACAGTGGCTCGATTTGGTCGCGATTGGCTCGGTCGCTGACCTCGTCCCGGTCATGGGTGAAAACCGTCATCTCATACAGGCAGGGCTTAAATTGCTTCGGACGTCATCGCGTCCTGCCATCGTTGCGCTGGCTCAGGTGTCCCGGACAGAGCTTAACCAGATCCGTTCAGATACGATCGGCTACCAGTTCGGTCCCCGCCTCAACGCGGCGGGTAGGCTTGAATCGGCGTTGATGTCGTATGACCTGCTGATGAGCGAGACGTATGGCGAAGCGCTGACTCGGGCGATTGAACTAAACGATCTGAATCGGCAGCGCCAGACCATGACGAAAGCGATTCAGGCGTCGGTTCTGGACCGCGTTGATCCGGACGACGTTCCTCCGTTTATCATGGTCGCGAGCGAATCCTACAACATGGGCATTTGCGGGCTTGCAGCCAGCCGGATCACGGAAGCGTTGAACCGTCCGGCGATTGTCGGCGCGATTGCGGACGGCGAAATTCGCGCGTCCTGCCGTTCGATCCGCGGTTTTAGCATGATCGACGGATTGGACGCGAACGGTGAGCTGATGATTCGTCATGGCGGGCATCCAATGGCGGCGGGTTTGACGATGCTGCCCGAAAATTGGGAGACGCTGAAAACGCGGATGACCGCGCTGGCGCAGGCGGCGTTCGCGGAAAAAGACCTGAGCCGACCGGAAAAAGCGGTTGAGGGGGAGCTGACGTTCGACTTCCTGACGGAGGAGACAATCGACCAGATTAACGCGCTCCAGCCTTATGGAATGGGGAACCCAACGCCGGTTTTTCTCCTCAAGAACGCTCTCGTCAAATCGGTGCAGCTGATCGGCGCGGATAAAACGCATCTCCGGCTTGAGCTCAGCGACGGGAATGAATGCTCGGTCGGCGCGGTTGCCTTTGGACAAGGTGCGCGCATCATGCCGGTTGGGTCGGAAATTGACCTGATATTTGAGCTGGGGATGAATGAGTTCCGCGGAACACGAACGGTTCAGCTTCAGGTTATTGACTTTCGATCAAGCGAATAAAAAGACTGTCACGTCTTCCGGATTTATATACCGTTTCTATACCGGTTCATTGGATGAATCCATAGAATAAGGACAGAAACAAGATTTGGAGGACTGTATGAAAAAAATTTGCCTAAAAAACACGCAGATTATTGCAATCATCGCACTGATTACGGCGTTATTTTCCTTTTTATTGACCATGACGGTGAGCGCAGAAGAGGCATTGATCACGCTGAACGGTACATCCGCGCAGAGCGATTCCCCTAGTGTACAAATTGACGGCTCGATCGTCACAATCGCCAAATCCGGGAAGTATACCGTTACCGGCACGTTGGATGATGGTCAGCTCGTCGTTAATCCGGCGGATGATCAGGATGTTACGGTCATCTTGAAGAATGTGACGATCCATAACTCGACTGGCGCAGCGTTCGCCGCGATCGAAGGGAAGACGGTGGAGATCGTTTTGGCTGACGGCAGTGTCAATACGTTCACCGATGGCACGGATTACGTATTCCCGGACGCGGAAACGGATGAGCCGAACGCTGCGGTGTACAGCAAGCCCGACCTCGTGATCAGCGGTAACGGCACGCTCAATATTACCGGCGCCTATAACGACGGTCTTTCCAGCAAGGATACGCTCACGATTAAGGGCGGAACGATCAACGTTACGGCAGCTGACGACGGGATCCGAGGAAAAGACGGTCTGACAATCGACGGCGGGACCATCACCGTTGACGCGCAGGACGACGGTCTTAAGGCGGACGAAGAAGATAATGCGGAAAAAGGCTGGATCAAGATTAATGGCGGAACGATCACCGTTTCCGCAGGCGACGACGCGATCAAGGCTGAGACCACGCTCGACATCAACGGCGGGACGATTGAAATCCTGACCTCTTATGAAGGGCTTGAAGCATACGATATTAATATCAATGATGGTGAGATTCGAGTTGCCTCGACCGACGATTCGATCAACGTTGCCGGCAGCAGCTCGACCGAAACGGCGAACGGTTCTTTAGGCGGCTGGGGCGGCGGAATGGACGGTACACCGGGCGGGCAGCTGACCGTCAATGGTGGAACGCTGATGATTACGACGATTAACGGCGACAGCCTTGACGCAAATGGGAATCTCGTCGTCAATGGCGGGCTGATTCTCGTCAATGGGACGACGAGCAATGGGAATGGGGCAATGGATGTCGACGGCTTCTTCCAAATCAACGGCGGAACGATGCTCGTTGCTGGCTCCTCAGGAATGGCGATCTCTCCAGACTCAAGCTCGACCCAGAATACGGTCATGATCACCATGAACGGCGGTGTCAGCGGAAACCCTATTCAGATCAGCAATGCTGAAACGGGTGAAAGCCTGATGGTGTTCGTCCCGACGACGGACTGGACAACTCTCTACTTCTCGTCCCCGGAGCTGGTTACAGGACAGACCTATAACGTATCACTCGGCGGTTCAGTCAGCGGGGACGAGGTTTTCGGGTACTATCCGAACGGAGAGGTTTCGGGAGGCGCTGTTGCGGAAAGCTGGACGCAGTCAACAACGGTAACAACGGTTGGTTCTGACGGCGGCTGGAGCGGATTCGGAGGTCCGGGTAACCCTCCGAGTAATCCCTCAGGCGGACGCGGCGGTTTCGGCGAACCCGGCAACCCTCCGAGCCGTTCCTCGGACGGCTGGGGCGGACATCAAGGTCCGGGACGCAGATAAGCGTCTCATCCGCAGAAATATTATCCATTCACGAGAGAGCGCGGTTTAGACCGCGTTCTTTTATGAGTTTTGAGGCGCCTATATGTTCGTAAGAGGAGGCGTTCCTCTCCCTTCTTGCGCCACGTTCCCTCATGAGTTTTGAATCGACTATATGTAGATGAATCTGGGATATAATTCCTCAGAGTTTGACGATTTAGGATTCAGACATCCGCGCAGCGAAATAAGGAGCAACTATAACCATGAAAAATTGCAAAATGCACCTCACCCCCTTCAAAATTTTAGCAATTTTGATCTTCATTGGGTTCTTGACGGTGCCGAACCTGGTTTCGGCATCCTGGGTGATTTTGGAGGAAGGCGCAAGCAATTTTCGCGGAAGCTCAGTTTCACTGCCCCGCCTTTCGACACAGGAGACGACGCTGGCAGCGACCCCGGAAGCGGACACCGCGGGGATGCCATTTATGACTTTGCCAGCAGTGATGCTGCCAACATTAGACCAGACTGAAACACCGAGCTATACCCCGACGGTGACGCTGACGCCTACGCCGGTCCCAACCGGAGATCTGGACGTCTGGATTTTCTGGGTCGATGAGGAGCCCGTTCATCCGGACGTTCAAATCGCGCTCCATCAGGTCTTTTCAGACGGAACGACCGTCGTCTACCAGACAGCGGATATCCCGAGCGGTGTAACGTCGCATCGTTGGGTCAGGCTTCCGCTCGTGGATGAATTTGGGGACGCAATTTCCTATAATACGGTTCATTCCGGGGATGATCCGAAAGGGTACATGGCGGTGAGTCATGGATCTGAACTCTATTATCTTCCGACTGCGCTATATATTGGCTACGTCCAGTGGGTCGGCGGGGAGGATCTTTTCCGTCCGGCGACGCAGCTGCAGCTGTTGCGCAATGGGGATCCTTACGGCACGCCATTGTACGTTCCAAGCTCGACGACGCGCGGCGTGTCCCAGACTTCGGTTGAGTGGGACGGTGTCCCGATCGTCGATGAGACCGGGCAGCCGTACGTTTACAGTGTGACGCAGGTGGGTACGCCGACCGGTTATTATAAAATTGAAGAATCCATGATCGTCCGCAATGTTTATCTTGACGATTCGGTGGATGCGACCGCGAAAATCGTTTGGGAAAATGGACCTGCGCAGCATCCGGAGGTGACGCTGATGTTGCAGCGTTCCGTCCCGAACAGTATTGCGCTTAACGTTTATCCCGCCCAAATTGAGAATGGCGTAACGTCTTTCACCTGGAACGAATTGCGGAGAGTTGACGCGATGGGAAATCTTTATACCTATCGAATCATGGTTCAGGACGTTCCGAAAAATTATTCCGTTGTCGAAGACGGAATGACCGCGCGGTTTACCTACCATTCTCCGCTTCAGGATGTGACCGGACGGGTTCATTGGACCGGCGGTGGTTCTCAGATCGTTCGTCCTGAAACCATGGTGCAGTTGGAACTGAACGGCGAACCATTCGATGAGCCGCGCCGGGTTGAATCCAGTGCGGCGGATGCGGAACTTATTTGGGAAGGGGTTCCTGTGACCGACGAGAACGGCACCCCCTATGTCTACACTTTGAGCCAGCCGGAAACGCCGGACGGATACAAAGCCGCAGAAAATGGGTTGACCGTGACGAATACGTTTGTGCCGGCGATGGCTGTGCTGCAGGCGAATGTTGTTTGGTGTGACGGGCAGTTGGCGCGGGATCCGATTCAGTTGCGGCTTATGCGCCGAACCAAGGATGGCGGGGACGAAATTGTCGCGCTGACGGACGCGAATTCTCTCGCAGATCTACCCTGTGAAACGGCGAATCCAGTGACCGTAACGCCCGCGAAAGGTCTTAATGAGCCGGAAAGCGCTTCTCTTTCCGTTCTTTTCTGTGTCCCGGGGACGGACGTCGACGCGGTCCCGATTGAATATTACGTTGAGGAAGTTGGTTACGATTCGGAAAATGAAGCGGAGCTCTGGATCAACAATTCATCGACGGCTACGGCGGGAATTGCGCCGGCGGTGCTGACGAAAACGTACCAGATTCCGGCGGCAGACCCGAAAATCATGGTGAACTGGGTCGGCGGGGCGTTTTATCCGCATCCGGATCTTACGATCGAACTCGTTCAAGGGGAAACGGTTATCGGATCACCCTTTACGCTCGCGGCGAACGGTGAGGCGGGTGAGGGTTGGAGCAGCCCGATTTCAGTTTTATCCTCATTTTCGGATTTCGTCGGGTCAGCTCTGCCCGCGACGGATCAGCGCGGTGAAGCCATATCCTACTCGGTTCGGTTGGTCTCAACCGTTCCAAACTACGTTAGCAAAGCTAATGAAATGACGTTAACGAATACGTTTGTTTCGGAGAAAAAAGTTCTTCATGGAACGCATAGCTGGCTTGACGGCGAAGAAGTCCGTGAATCGGTAATGCTGCAGTTAATGCGCGCAGTTCCGGGTTCTCCCCAACGTGTTCCTGCCGTGATTTCGGCTCAGGACATCGTTGAAGGCGCTGACTGCGCGTCAATGAACCCGATCAAACTCGTTCCCCCGGAAAGTGGAGAGGACACGTTGCTGTTTAGCTGGTGCGTCGATGCCTACGACAGCGAGGGACGCGAGATCGCGTATCAGGTTGCGCCCTTGAATTTACCGTCGACTTGGGTTTTTGAAGTTCCGGATGCGGAAGATCCGTTGACGGTCAGGAGCCGCTACGTTTCGCCGACGGTCTCGCCCAAGGGACGTCTTATCTGGGACGGCGGCGGAAAGTTGGCTCGTCCGGGGGTAACGCTTGAATTGGTTGCGGACAGTGAAGCGACCGGACGAACGATTCAAATCGCGGCGGAATCCTATCCGACTGGCACGAGCGAGGTTGATATTGACTGGTGCGGACGCTTGCGCATAGGTGAAAAGTGCGATATCCCGCTGACCGATAAGCATGGCGAAGCGATCCTCTACACGTTTCATCAGGTTCAAACGCTGGAAAATTACCTTAGCGAAGAGACCGGTACGACCGTTCATAATACATTCGTCTCCTCTAAACAGCCGATCACAGCGGCGTTGAACTGGGAAGGCGGCGTCGGACTGCGCCAACCGGTGACGATAGCGCTGGCGCGAGTTGGCGCGGACGGTGAGTCGGAGATGGTGGAGTTGACCGAACATGACCAGATTGAAGGCGTTGACTGCGTAGCGGAAAATCCCGTAACGTTCGACGCGGATGATTATCAGGATACGCCCGTATCGAGCGCTGTGACGGCGACGTGGTGCGTCGATTCGCATGATCAGGACGGTTCGCGAATCCGCTACCAGCTTTCGGAGATCAAGGAAACCCCGAATGATTGGGCGCTGAGCCTGAAGACTTTAAATGACCCATTTACCGTCGTCAGCCGTTTTGTTCCCCCAACCGACGTGCTCACGGGGAAATTGACCCGAGTGAACGGAGAGATGCTCCCGCTGCCGAATTTACGACTGGAGCTGCGCCGGAATGGCGAGCGGATCGGTCAGCCGTTCGTCGTAACACCAGCTGACGTCGCGGAGGATGGAACGTTTACGATTGATGGCTGTGAGGAATTGGAACTGGTTGGCAATTGTGGAATTCCGCTGACGGATTTTCAGGGCGTCCCTTATGACTATTCGCTCGCTGCGGTGGAAACCCCGCGCTATTATACGGTTCAGGCGGATGGCATGACGGTGACGCAGACGTATCAGCCGCCCAAAGCGCAGGTGATGGGAACGGTGATTTGGAAGGATGGTCAGTTACGGCGCGAGCCTGTGACGGTTGAACTGGTTCGCATCGGCGCGGATGGCGCGGAAGAAACCGTCCAGCTTACGGACGGCGATCGCATCGCGGATCGTGTTTGTGCAGCGGTGAATCCGCTGATTTTGACGCCGGTCGCCGAGCTTAATCAGCCGTCTGCGGTGCAAATGAACGCGGTTTGGTGCGTCGACGAGACGACGAAGCAGGGCGAGAAGATTAAGTACGCGCTTCGGGAAGTTACGCCGTCGAAGGCGGATTCATTATCGCCGGTTGGTATTTGGATTACGGAATCGGAAAATGCGCTGACGTTGGTTAAACGGTACGAGCCTGCTCCGGCGTCGCTAAACGTGACCGTAAATTGGATTGGCGGAGCGGAACTGGTTCATCCGTCTGTCGTTCTGGAACTTCGCCGCAATGGTCAACCCGTTGGCGAACCGCTCACGATCCAGTCGGACGGCTTAAAAGGAACGGTTCGCGGGGAGTCGATCTCCCTTGGAACGCTTTCAGACGCGGAAGCGTTCCGTGAGCTGACCGTGACCGATCGGAACGGTGTCGAAGCGGTATACACGGTTCAGGACATGAGTCCGGAAATGAACTACACCGCGAAGAGCGACGGCTTGACGATGACGTACACGTACCGTTCAGAGAAAACCGCGGTGGAGGCGGAACTGGTCCGGAAGAACGGCGCATTGCGGCTCGAGAATACCGAGCTTACCCTGATGCGGTCGCTGAATGGCGGCGAGGCGGAAGTCGTCCCGCTCACGGCTCAGGATCAGATCGCGGGTGAACGCTGCGCACTGACGAATCCGGTCGTGATTTCTGCTCCAGGGGCGGAGCTTGCCGCTGAACGGAGCGATAGAATCGTCTGGTGCGTTGACGAAACCGACGTCGAGGGTGTTCCATACGCCTATTCTATCGTCAAAACCAGCGAAGGAAGCGGCGAATGGGTCGCTGACGACGCGGAAACGAGCGCGCTCCGTCTGG
>DAOUFB010000061.1:0-5284 GCA_034430135.1 Flexilinea sp.
GACCGGATTTGAACCGGTGATAAGGGTTTTGCAGACCCGCGCCTTACCACTTGGCCACGTCGCCAGATAAAAACTGAGCGGGCATCGAGGCTCGAACTCGAAACCTTCTCCTTGGCAAGGAGACGTTCTGCCAATTGAACTATGCCCGCTTGTTTCTCTCGGTCATCCCGACCGACTTTTACTATTATACATAGTTTCTTTTTTCCGTCAAGGAGTTCAAAATATTTGTGACCTTTTCGCGATACCCCCAAAAAAACGTTCCCGAGCTTGGAGAATTTTATGGCTCAATCGAGCCAATCTCCGTGCCAAACGCTGCCACAACATCCTCATGATCAAGGTTGGTTATCGGTTTTCTCATTGCCTTCGCGATGAGATCAAGCAGTCTTCTTGTCCGATTCGGAAATTCACTTTGACAGGTGCTTAAATCAAGGACAACTTTACGCCCAAAGTTTTCACGAATCTTCTTATCGGTATCGTTCCGCCGTTTACGCTCCAGCCGTCTCCCGCATCACGCGCAGGATCACATCGAAATCGTCCTCCGGCGCAGTCCGATTCACTTTCTCATACCCGCATTTAACGCAGCGATGCGTCAGAATAATCTCGCCGCGCTTCAGGACAGCGCGGACAGGCGCCATTAACCCGCCGCACTCCGCCGCGCGATCACCCGGCGCGTTATCCACATGCTTCGAATAAAGACAGACCGGACAATGATTCGTATACCCATTCCCGACTACCCGCGCGCCGCAGCGTTCGCAGGTAAAATCTTCGGTTCGACGGATAAACGTCATCGTCCGGTCCGTTTCCGTTTCAATCCCAGCCGCTACGCGGCGTTGCGGACTGCCGCGGCGAACTTCTCAGCGAAAGGAACAAGCTGATCCAGGTCAGCCTGCGTCGGCTTTCCATAGAACTGGCTGTTATCGATAATGTCCCACTTCAATTCCGCCGCCGCGATTTCGAACTGCTTCTTCGCCATCGAGCCCCAGCCGAATGAACCGAAGTACGCCGCGGTTCGTCCATGAACCTTCTTAACCTTCATCATGTGGAGGAAGTTAACCGCCGCCGGGAAAAGCGACCCTTCGTACGTCGGCGCACAGAGGATCAGCCCCTGATTTTTCCAAACCGAAGGCAGAATTTCGCCAATGTCCGCCGTCTGCAAGTTGAACATTTCAACCTTAAGCCCCTGTTCCGCAACCGCCTGAAGCGCGGTTTCCGCGAAAAACGCAGTATTCCCATACATGGACGCATAGACGAGCGTGACCGCTTTTTCACGCTGACCCTCGGCGTAGGCGACAAATTTCTGATACAGTTCGATAATCCGTTCCGGATTCTTTCGCCAGATGAGTCCATGCGACGGAGCAACGACTTCAATCGGCGTACCCGCTAACTTCTCGATCGCCTTTTTCGTATTTCCGCTGTATGCCGAAACGATATTCGCGTAATAACGGAGCGCTTCGCTTTCAAACTTCGGAAGATCGGGGCATTCGTCGTCGAAAATGACGCCCGGAAGCGCGCCGTAAGAGCCAAACGCGTCGCAGGTGAAGAGAATTTTCTCCTCGACCAGGTACGTCACCATCGTCTCGGGCCAGTGAACGAAGGGCACCGCAACGAATTTCAGCGTATATTTCCCAATCTTCAGCTCTTCCCCATCCTCAACGATCTGGACGTTGTCTTTAACATCATAAAAGTTGGCGAGGATTTCAGCAGCCTTCTTCGTTCCAAGGAAAATAATGTTGGGGTTCGCCTCCCGAAGGCGGAGCAGCGCGCCAGTATGATCGGGTTCGAGATGATTCAAAACGACATAATCGATCTCCTTAAGTGGGATGAGCGATTCGAGCGTTTGAACGTACGGATCCGTACAACTTTCGCAAGACAGGTCGATCACGACCTTTTTCTCATCGAGGATAACGTAGCTGTTTATCGAAACGCCGCCGTTCCGAATCGACCAGAGACCTTCGAACAGCTCGGTCGTTCGGTCATTGACACCAGCCCAATAAACGTTCGGGCGAATCATTTTTACTTTCATCGGGATTCTCTCCTTGAAGCTGAGTCCCCTATCATCCAAAGACAGGGTTTTACCGTTATTTCCGCGCGGTTGCCGAATTCTCTGTCTGGAACATAGCGCAGAGGTCGGTCAAAACGCACTCGCTGCAATTCGGTTTACGTGCATGGCAGGTATCCCGACCCAACAGGATCAAGTTCACATGCGCCGTTCCGTAAACACGGGGGGAAAATAGGCTTGCCAGATGGTCATGCGCCGCATCAACGCTCATCTTTTCCGGACGCAGCCCAAGCCGACCGCTGACCCGATAGATATGCGTATCCACGGGAAACGCAGGCAGCCCCAAACAGAAGACCATGACGATCGAAGCCGTTTTCAACCCAACGCCATTGAACTTCGTCAGCCAGTCCCGCGCTTCTCTCGGTTTCATCGAACGCAGAAAATCCAGGCTCAAATCGCCCCGCTCCGCCGTAATCGCATTTAGGATAGCCTGAATGCGCGGTCCCTTCTGATTCGCGAGTCCGGCCGGACGGATGCAGTCAACGACATCTTCGAGCGCAGCGTCACGAATGGACTCAAATGTTCCAAATCGTTCTTTCAACGCCGCGAAAGCGACATCTCGATTCCGGTCGTTCGTATTTTGGGATAGAACCGTATTGATAAGCTCATCGAGAGCGGGAAGAACCGGCCAGGTCGGATCGCCATATTTCTCGTACAGCCGCTCATAAATAAGTTCAGCCTTGGCGCGCAAAGCCGCATCCGAATGCGGCTCTACGATTCGGCTTGAAACATCAGGAACAAGTGGCTGCGTCGCGGTCTTCATCGCGCTTATTATACCTGTCTCCACGAGGAAAAGCACGCAAAAGGGCGCGAATCAGGCAGGACAAACCGGTGAACCGAAAAGGTTCCGTCAGGATAATTCAGGCTCTCGGCTGATTAAGCTGCGTGACGAATCGTCCGCATTAAATAAGCCGCACTGATGATAAGAACGAGCAGCGTCATGATCACCGAGCCAGCCGATGAATAGCCGATCTTAAACGAGCCGACCCCATAATTATAGATATACTGGGTAATCGTTGCGGTCGAGTTTGCCGGACCGCCGCGCGTCAGGATGTTGACCTTATCGAACAACCGGATCGAATCAATCGCCCGCATCAGGATCACGAGAAATATTCCGCCGGAAATATTCGGAATTGTGATGTAAAAGAATTGTGCAACCGGTCCCGCGCCATCAATTTCCGCCGCTTCGTACTGATTCTTCCCCACGCCCTGAAGCGAGGCATAAAGCAGCAGGAATGCGAATGGCGTGTACTGCCAGACGTCGATCAGGAGAATGCACCAGAAAGCGGTCCGGACCTCATTAAGCCACGCCACAGGCTGAATCGACAGCATTTCCAGGAGCTTATTAATAATCCCGTAGTTGTTTGACAACATAATGCGCCAAATCAGAACCGCGGTCACCGGCGGTAAAACCATCGGCGTCAGCAGCGCCGTCCGAACGAATTTCTGAAGCTGCTCCAGGTTATGAACAAAAACCGCGATCAGCAATCCCAAAACAGTCTCGATCACAACCGCGAAGACCATAAATTTCAGCGTATTTTGGAGCGCTTGAATAAAATAAGGATCGGAAAAAATCCGAACGTAGTTCTTCACCGCGAGGAATTTCATCTGGTCCGGTTTAATCATATTCAGGTTCGTGAAGCTGAAATAAACCGTAAATAGGAGCGGAAAAATCGTCAACGCCGCTAATAGTATCATCGTCGGCGCCGTCAGCGCCACCGCAAAACCTCGATTCCGCTTCAAATCCCGCCTCCTGAATAATCTTTCATTTTACTTCGTTCAACAACTTCCAAAGCACACACCCGATTCATCATGCCGGAGGAACTCGTTCCGCGCTTTACCCTTACGCGGAACGAGCTCCTCCGATCAATCGTCTATATTATTCCATGATCATTTCGATCTGGGTCTGCGCCGTCGCGAGCGCGTCTTCCACAGTCTTGACGCCCGAAATCGCGGCTGACAGCTCAGCGCCTAACGCCGTCTGAACCTCGCCCCAAAGCGATGTCCGCGGACGTGCGACCGATGCGTTCGTCGCTTCGAGAAGCGTCGGAAAATACGCATACTTCTCGGTCAGTTCCGGATCCGTCAAAACGGACGAACGGGTCGGGACGCCGCCATGCAGCGCTTCGGTCTTCTGAGCTTCCGCTGACGTGACGTACTTGAGGAATTCAAGCGCTAATTCTTTCTTCCCGGAATTTGCGGTGATCCCCATCAGCCAGTTGCCAATCATCCCCGCGCTGTTCGCTTCCGTATCCGGATCAACCTTTCCCGGGATGGGCGCATAAGCCGCGCTCGCCGTCTCACCGGAAATATACCAGCTCGGCCATCCGAGGGACATTGCCGCTTTTCCTTCGGAAACCGCCGCAACAATATCGTTCTTCTCGTAGTTGACCCCGTTCGCAAGCAGCTCAATATATAAATTCAACGCCGCTTTTGCTTCTTCCGAATCGATCGTAACGTTCAGGTCTTCATCAAAAACGTTGCCGCCGAACGCCCAAAGCACGGGCAAGAAGTCCGCAACGATAGGATCGCCCTGCTGACCGCGGATAACGTATCCGATTTCGCCGCCTTCCTTGACCTTCTTGGCAATCTCTAAAACCGCTGCCCAGTCGGTCGGCGCTTCAGCGACGCCATACTTCTCAAAAAGGTCCTTGTTGTAGAAGAAAAGGATCACGTTACCGGAATACGGGAGCGCGAATTGGTCGCCCGTCGCGTACGGAACCCGCCCAAGCATGAGCGATTTTTCCGCAAAATCCGCATCCGCTTCATAACCTAACTCAGTCAGATTCGCAAGAATTCCGTTCTCTCCGAACTCGGGCATCCACGGATCGTCAACCATAACGAGATCGAGTTCGCCGACTTCGTTGACTGAATCGAGTCCGATCTTCTGTTTCAGGTCCGCGCTCTCGAGTCCCATGATCTCGACCTTGACGTTATGTTCCTGCTCGAACGCTTCTTTAACCGCGTTCATCGCGTCAACATGCGAACCGCCGCGAGCCGCGACCGTTAGCGTTTCCTGAGCCGATACGGCGCTGAATGCGCAGGCAATAGCCAAAACGACGATCAACCACAAAACAACAGCTTTTTTCATTCGTAGTTCTCCTTTATTTTTTCGCCGGATTCACCGGCGTTTAGAAACCGATGTTATTCCTTAACCGCGCCGCTCGACAATCCGCTGATTAGGTACTTCTGAGCGAAAATGACAAACAGCAAAACAGGCAGAAG
>DAOUFB010000062.1:0-10280 GCA_034430135.1 Flexilinea sp.
GGGATTTGATTTAGGTGGTGAAAGGCGTTATCTAAAAAGTGACAAATAATTTAACCTATTTGCCAAATTTGGCAGCGCGGGTTTACAATTTTGCGAAAATGGAAGAGCTGTCAAAATTAGTTAAAATTGACTAAATCCGTCAATGTTTCAGGGGAATGACCTGAACTTGACAAACCGGGGAAACTCGATAGAATTAGCTTATTCGGTTCTGAATCGCCGAAGTGGCGGAACTGGCAGACGCGCTACGTTCAGGGCGTAGTGAGTGTACTCTCATGAGGGTTCGAGTCCCTCCTTCGGCACAAAAAAACTGTCCTTTTGGACAGTTTTTTGTTTCAACTTCGGATTTGATCGAAGCGAAGAACGAGATTTGTTTGGACGTTATTTGGCGTCCCCTTTCGGATCTTGCGAGCCTAAGAGAATCGCAATCACAATCATCAGCGCGGAAACAATCGGGAAAATCAGCCAGGTAAATCCCCAAAGACGGGTCGTGAAGCTGACGATCAGGTAGGCTACGGGCGTAGCGCCCCAAACGATGGCGGATGTTTTCTTATAAAGCGCTTTGTTTTGGGGCGACATACTCGAAACCGATTCCGTCTTTGTATCTTTTCCCGCCGAAAAAACTCTCAGCGTTTTTTTACGAAATTCACCCTGATAAATCAGGAATACGCCTATCGCGGCGAAGAGGAGCGTCCCGACGATGGAAATCACGATGAGCGGTTCGAGCGAAGCGTTTTCGGAGATTTTGACGATGATCGCGGTCAGGGACGGCGGGACGGCTGCTAAGATGAACAAGCCCACGGCGCCGATGGTCAGGAACGTATTGAGCTGATTTACTTTTCGGCTTATCAGGGCGACGTAATCCGCAGCGTCGCTGTCCAGGCTGAAATTCATTTTTCTCAGTTCGCTCAATTTTGGTGTCAGCGAGTTGGCGTAAAGCAGAAGCCCGGCACCGATGACCGCAAGGATGAACATCGTCAAAAAACCACCCACTAAAGACAGTTTCCAGATTGCCTCAATTCCATGGATATCCTGAAGCCCCGCTGAAATAATGAGCAGGCTGGGGGCAAGGATCAGAACCGCGGAGCCAAGCCCGTAATAAAGCGCCTTTTTTTCGTCCGTCGCCACGTAGGGTTCGACATCCCTGCGGGTCAAAACGACGCGTGATTCTTCCGCATTGCGGATTTCTTCGGTTAATTCGAGTTCTTCCGCGAGCTCGTTCAGGTTCCCGAACTGCATGATCACGGTTCCAAGGGCTTCATTTTCGTTCTTTCCTTCGGCAAGAAGCGCTTCATACTTATCGGTCATCATCGCCAAGAGTTCACGACGGGCTTTCAGAACCTTCTCGGTCTTGGGTAATCCGCTGAACATTTTATCCAAATAGCTTTTAATCTCTTCCATTTTTTCCTCCAATAAAGATTTTTTATTCTTAATCATTCGCGATGAACGCGTCCACGACTTTTTTCGTGAGTTCCCATTCCCGACACTTCGCTTCATAATAAACGCGTCCGGCATCGGAAATTCGGTAGTATGTCCGGCGGCTGTTTTCGGAACCGCCGTCAAACGAGGTAACGTACCCGTTTCGCTCGAGACGGGAGAATGCGCTGTAAAGGGTTGTTTCTTTGATTGCGTATAGATTCTCTCCTGTAAGCTGAATCCGTTTTGAAATACTGTACCCATAGTCGGGTTCATCGCGAATCAGATACAAAACGAGCAGGTCGATAAAACCACGGATCCCGTCGGCGCTGATTTGGTTTAAAACTGGTTTTTCATGGATGTTCATTCCCCATTCCTTTCATTTTGTCTTCGTCAGACGTACTATGTTGAACGTACTATGTCTGACGTGGTTATAGTGTAGCACAGTTACTACGACAGGTCAAGTAGTTTGTGACAATTTGATTTTGTATTAGACTTGATCTGGCTTTAAAATTGCACGGAATGATTTTGCATGATCAAATATGGGAATGGTTCGACGGGGGAATACCGGATGCGTAATTCGTTAATCAGGGACGACGGGGGGACGGTTCGAAACGAGATGCGTTACGAAACGTATCAGGCGTTGGAACGTTTAAAATCTGGAATTTGGATGGAATATGACCATGAGAAGCCGACGATCGTCGTTTGTGTTTGGGATGGTGCGGATGCGGTTGATTCAATCAACGTTTTTACGTCATTCGAGAGAGCGATTGAAGCGCGCGGAGTCGATATCCGCGTTACTCTCCAGGAAATTGACGGATCTGACCTGACGGAGCAGGCGGCGATTGTCCTTTTCCTCCCGACCCATGAACTTCAATCGCAGGTCACGGCAGCGATGACGAGTCAGCTCACGGATCGTTTTCTGGTTCAGCTTCAACATCATCGCGAAGAATGGACATCGGTTTTGTGCGGGTTGAAACGGACGGCGCGTTCCGCTGCATCCCCTGAGCCGTTTAAGGGGAGCGCTCCGGCGGAACGTCCCGTTTACGTCAGCGGGACTGAACCGAAGATGGATTTCCTGAAGAAGCCGGTCAAGCGAAAAAGTCCGGATGCGTTGCGGACGCTTCCGCCGGCGGCGGATTCAGAATCCCTGTCCGGATTATCGCCTCTGCATAGTGCGTTGAAATCTTTATCG
Source organism: Flexilinea sp. (assembly GCA_034430135.1). Classification (GTDB taxonomy): domain Bacteria; phylum Chloroflexota; class Anaerolineae; order Anaerolineales; family Anaerolineaceae; genus Flexilinea. The sequence continues at coordinate 2,609 of DAOUFB010000062.1, forward strand.
AATGGGATGATGCGAAAATATCCGGCGACGGAAAACCATATCGTTATTCTGTCGGGGGAGGGGGGCGCCGCTCAGCGCGCCGTTTCGCTTTACACGGCGCTTAATAAATCGGCAGAAGAGGAAAATTTTCCGGTTGCGCTCCATGTTAAGAAGATTGAAGAACGTTTTCTTCAGGAAATGAGTCCGATTGTTTTGACGTCGCCGACGAAAGCGGTTTATCTAAACGTTCATTCGTCCGATGCCGAGAATATCATTAAGCGGACGATGATGCATGGCGAGATTTTAGCGGCGCTGACGTTTCAAGATACCGTAGGAATTACGCCGCGGTCGCTATCTTTGGCGGAGTTATCCGCGATGGCGATGGGTGGAGATGCGGAGCAGAAGGATGAGCGGGAGGAGAACCTCGCGCCGCTCCCGCTCCTTATTCCAGGAAAGGCAGTGTTTCGCGAAGATGCGGCGGAAATTCTCGCTGCACCTGAAAATGAAGGTTGTTATCTCGTTTCGAGTTTCCGTAAAGAGCCAGAACGGAAGACTGCGCCGGTTCGTCCGAAGTTGAGCCGCATTATTTCGGAGTCGGACGGGGAATCGAGCTTAATGACGGTGGAGCAGCTGTTTGCCATGCAGGCGGCGGAGGATGAGGCTGCTGAATCTCCGACCTTAAACGGAGGTGATTCCGAAGATTCCATATCCGCTCCGCAGCTTAAAATTCAGCAGGCGCTTGATGAAATTTTAGCCAAAAGCGCGACGGTTAATCCTCTTGACCAGCCGCAGCTTCTCGTCCTTTACGGGACTGAGGCAGAACGTCGTTCGGCGCGCCTTTTCGCAGATGAACTCCGCGATTCAACTGGATGGGTCGATGTTAAAGTCGGTTTGTCGGCGGCGTTCGGGATTCCGAATCTCGGACTGGCGCTTCGGATTGAGCCGGCTGGAATTCTCTACGCTGGTGTTCGGCGCAAGGATTGCGAACGAATCGTGAGCATGACGATTGCGGATGGTTTCGTTCTTCCGGAGTTCCTCGTTCTTGATCCCCGGACCAAAAAACGGTTCTTATTGTATGACGATGTTCCATGGGTCAGGCAACAAACGCGGCAGATCAGCCGCTTTTTCGCTTCAATTCAGCCGGAGTCGCTTTCGTCCGTCCTGAATCATCAAGGCTATCGCGGCGCGGCGCGTGCGTTGTCGATGACGCAGCCTGAGCTTCTTTCCGAAATTCAGTCGAGCCGTCTCTGCGGACGGGGGGGCGTTGGATTCCCGACCTGGCGAAAGTTAGAGCTGGCGGCGGGAGAATTGACTTTCCCGAAAGCGGTAGTTGGCATTTGCGCGTCGGGATTGGCGGAGGCGTTGCTTTCGCGTTCGCCTCACCTGATTATTGAGGGGATGTTGATTGCGGCGAAGACGATCGGCGCACGGCGGGGCGTGATCGCGCTCCAAAACGTTTCCCCAGCTGCGAAAGCGATTTTGGAAAAGGCGGTTCGCGACGCGGAGCGGAATCAACTTTTAGGCGAAGATATTTTGAATAGCGGACAGCGCTTTGATTTGTCGTTGCGAGTGGTTGACCGCGCACGTCCGTTTGGGGCTGAAAGCGCGATTCTCGCGGAACTGAATGGAAAAGAAATGTTCCCGACCCAGCGTCCGCCCTATCCAACTCAGGTTGGGCTGGACGAAAAGCCGACCGTTGTATTGGACGTTCGAACGTTGGCGTCTTTACCGGTTATTCTTCGTGAAGGCGCGGAATCGTTCGCGATCGAGGGAACACGATCGAGCGGCGGAACTCAGCTTATCTCTGTCCGAACTCCCGGCGGAGAGACGTCATTCCTGGAAATACCGATGGGGCGACGGCTCGATGTCCTGATTCTTAATACGCTGGGACTTGATGAGCGGAGACGGATTATCGGCGCACGCGTGGGCGAGCGTTTTGGGACGTATATTTCCGCTGAACGGTTCAACCTGCCTTTGGATGAAGTGACGTTCGCGTCTATACCCAGTCCGCTCGTTCCAGCGGTGGAGTGGCTCGATGGGTCGGTTGATCTGTTGGGACGGGTGCGTGAGGATTTGATCGCGGCGCTGGAAAGCGGCTGCCGTCGGTGCCAGAGCTGCACATTTGGGCTTGAGGCACTGATTGGGAAGGTCGAATCGATCCGCGCATCGAGGACCATGAGCGGAAGTGAACTGAATGAACTCCGCGATTTCGTGAAAGGAATCCGAGACAGCGCGCGCTGCCGCTATGGGCGGGATGCGGTTGTACCGCTTCTCAGCGCACTTTCGTTTTTCCCTTCGCTATTCAGCGGAACGCCGGGGTCAGCCGGATCGAACGGAGTGGAATAGTATGATTCAAATTTCAATTGACCGGAAACCGTTCGTGGCGGATGAAGGAATGACCATTTTGCAGGCAGCACGGGTCAACGGTTTCGAGATTCCAACATTCTGCGACGCTGCGCCGTTGACGCCGGATGGAAGCTGCCGCGTGTGCCTCGTGGAAGCGACGTACCCAGACGGCACACGGAAAATTGTCACTGCCTGTGATACACAAATTGTCGATGGACTCCGCATCCGGACAGCGACGGCAGCGGTCCGAAACGCAAGAAAGCAGGCAGCGGCGATTCTCCTTAGTTTAGCTCCGAATCAGCCGAAAATCCGTCGGTTTGCGGCGTCATTAGGCGCAACTGCGCCGATTTTCGTTTCGAAACGAACAGGGCCGGGGGAATGCATCCATTGCGGGCAATGTGTTCGCGCCTGCGATCAGCTTTCAACCGGTGTTTTGCAATTTGCGGGGCAGGGGGGTGAACGCCGTATTTCGCTGCCTGGTCTGCATCCGATTAAAGAGCGGAAAGAAGCCGAAGCCGCGATTCCGTTTTGCCCGACCGGCGCGCTGAAACGGGATTTAGGACTCGGAATCGGGTCGGACCTGACGTCGGCTCAGCGACGCCGCGCCATGCTTCGGACCGCCGCTCGGTGGGTCTTTTTCGTTCTCTCGGTTCTCTCTGTGCTGGCGCCGTCGGCAGTCGGCTGGCTGAAGCTGGGCGGATTTCGCCCGGAAATTGCGGCGGACGCGCCGAGTTGGCTCGCGCGGATCAACCCGTTTGAGGGTCTGGTCATCCTTCTCGCGAGGGGCGCAGGTGCGGCGCTGCCTTACCTTCCGTCGTTGTTGATTCTTGGTTTGACGCTGATTGGGGGGCGGGTCTGGTGCGGCTGGATTTGTCCGATGGGGACGCTTTTCTCGCTCTTTGGACGGAACGGGCGGACGCTGCCTTGGCAGTGGGCTCGGCGCGTTAAGACTGTTTTCTTTTTAACTTCGTTGATTTTTGCATCAATCGGGATGACGGCGATGCTTCATGGCGACCCGCTTGTTCTTTTTCGCCGCTGGGTTGAAGGCGCGGCGGACGTTTTCCGCGGCGGCGCGCTGGATCGGGAAATGATTTTGCGACTGGGGCTTCCGTTGGGCGTTCTTTTGGCGCTGAACGGACTTGAGCGCGGATTTTACTGCCGTTACCTTTGTCCACTGGGCGGTTGTCTGGGACTGATAGCACGGTTTGGGCTATTGCGCCGAAGCGTCAACCGGTTGACGTGTATCGAATGCGGCGCATGTGCGCGGAAATGCCCAGTCGGAGCGATTGCGCCGGAATTGGGTTTTGCGTCTGATCCGGCGGAGTGCGTTCAGTGCGGCGATTGCCAGATCGATTGTCCGAAGGACGCGATCACGTTTTCGTTCCGCCGTGATCCGAAAGAAACCGAAGAGTTTCGCTTTGGACGTATTGAGCTGATCGCGACGGCAGGACTGACGATTCTCATTTTAGGTTTGTTATTAACTTTTTCCCGCTGAATTGACGCTGTTCCCGGCGAAACCCGGCGAGAAATGATTCATGGAAATCGAAACGGGAAGCGGGTTCGTTGTATACTTAGGTTAGTTACTGCAAACCAATCGCTGCGAAACTGCACGATTATGAGGAGGTCATGATGGTTACATTAACTGAACGGGTTGAGATCGCTGCGCCGTTCGAACGGTTGAATACTTGGGCGGATCATTTCGAGGAAGAATTTGTAAAGTGGAGTCCTTTGCATTTGGATTGTCAGCTTCTCAGCGGAGGAATCCGAACCGGGGATAAAGTTCGGTTTCACGAAATCGTAATGGGGCTTGATTATGATGTGACCGGGACGATCATTGACAGCGAGCGCGATCATGACCATTTCAGGTTCGTTTTTGAAAGCGATAAGAAAACCGCTGTGATTACGTTTGAGGGGAAGCGGACTGAAACCGGATGTTGTTTTTCTCATACGGAATCTTTCGGGCTTCAAACGCCGGTTCTTGGCGCTATTGTCAATTTCCTGATTTTCGAGGTTATTTACAAGAAAAAAGCGAACTGGGATCTTATCCGTGACGACATGATTTTGGATAACCTGCTGCTTTCGGATATCTTAACGGAAGGAAAATATCCGGAACGCATTCCTTTGGACCAGATCAAGAATTATTCGCCGAAGGACCTAATGGCAAAACGGTAAAGATTTAGGCTAAATTCCAGAGGAAACTGATTCGCGGAGTGTCTCAGGATAGAAACTCCGCCTCGTTCTTTTTATGCCGGACGGCGCAAAACACGGCGGTTGGCTGCCGCTGCGGCGGGAACGAGGCGGTTAAGAGACGGAAATGAATGTCAGAGTTTGGCGACTTTTTCGCTGACCTGTTCGGTGAATTGTTTGAGGAGCGCAGCGAACGTATCGGCGCTGGTTTTCGTCGGGAAGTCGAGTTTCACGGTGACGCTGTAACCTCCTGCCGTTGTTTTGCGCGCGGTCGTTTTCGCGCTTACGTTCGAGGTTTCGGATTCGAATTCAGTTCGCAGCTGAAGGTACAAGTTCGCCATTGTTTTTGCTTTCGTATCCGATTCACCGGTGGCTTTCTTGAAATAAGAAAGAATCTTCCCTTGCGCAGTTTTCGTTTCAAAATCCATTTCAAGCAGTTCTTCGGGATATTCAGCTTTCAGGATTTTCGCCAGTGCGTTTTTGTAGGTGGATTCTGAACCTAAGGCTTCGGCGAGTTTTGTCGATTTTTCGTCTTTTGTGACGAGACCGAGGTCGAGGAGGGCTGGCTGAATGGAGGATTCGACGGTTGAAGTTGAAACGCCGAGCGCGTCAGCGAGCCAACGTTTCGTCACGTTCGCTGGGACATTTGAGCGGAAACGCGCGACGAGTTTTTTCCAGTTCGCGACGCTCAGCGCTGGAAAACTTTTCTTTCCGCTGACTTTCGAGCCAATCAGGTCGCCAGCAGAGCCGAGAATTGTGTCGAGATCGAGCTTTCCGCTCCCTAAGAGATCTCCCGCTAAGTCGGTTAAGATTGAACCGGTAGATTTTGCCATGGTATGCCTCCGAATTTCTTGCGAATTGATTTTGATTTAAAAGTTTAACGAAAAAAGATGGGCGCAGTCAGCGCCCATCTTTTTTCGTTACCGGTTTCGTTTTACGGAAGAATCCAGGTTCCGGTCTCTCCGCGCAGTGCGCGTGCGATATTTTCCGGATTGGTAATCAAAGCGGATTTTCCGCCGCGTTCGAGGAAGTTGATACAGGCTTGAATCTTGGGCGCCATCGATCCGCCCTTGAAATGGGTACCTTCAGCGAGATAGGCTTTCGCTTCGGCAAGGGTCATTTTATCGAGCCAGACTTCGTTCGGTTTTCCGAAGTTGAGGGCGACTTTTTCGACTGCGGTCGAAATGAGGAGCATATCAGCATGGATCAGCGACGCTAAAAGACTGTTCCCGAAGTCCTTATCGATGACCGCGGCGATCCCTTCGAGGTTCCCGTCTTCCCGGCGAATGACGGGAATACCGCCGCCGCCGACCGAAATCGTCACGATACCGGCGTTAATCAGCGTCCGAATCGCTTCAAGTTCGACGATTTCCTGAGGAATGGGGGAAGCGACGACGCGACGCCAGCCGCGTCCTGCATCCTCGATGACGGTCCAGCCTTCTTCAGCTGCGCGCTTTTTGGCTTCGGCTTCGGTCATGAAGCCGCCGATCGGTTTGGTCGGGTTTTTGAACGCGGGGTCATTGCGATCGACGATGGTCTGTTCGATGACGGCTGCGACGGGCTTGTTGATCCCTTTCGCGGCGAGTTCGTTCTGGATGCACTGCGCGAGGGCGTAGCCGATTTGACCTTGGCTCTGCGCACCGCAGACGTCGAGCGACGCCATGGGCAGACCGATTTCGTGACTGGCGATTTCGGCTTTTTGGAGGATGAAACCGACCTGAGGTCCGTTACCATGTCCGACGACGACGTCCCAACCATCCGCGATCATGTCGACGATATGATGAGCGGTTTCCTCCGCGGCGAGATACTGGTCTGCGGTGGATGTGTGATTCTTATCCTTAATCAGGGAGTTCCCGCCGATTGCGACGACGGCGACTTTTTTCTCATTCATGTGTTGCCTCCAACGTAATTGTCTGACAAGCAATTATAACGATGATCTTCGTAGTTATTTAAAAACCTGATAAAAATCACAGAAAATCAGGTCAACTGTTTTGTTGTATAGAAGACATCAGCCGAAGAGAAAGCTGTTGGTGCGGTTCAGCAGGGAGATCAGGATGACTAGCGCCATGAAACCGCCGGTTGAGAAAAGGAGCGTCAATTTAGCCTCATTTTCGCCGGATTCATATCGCTGGCTCAATACGAATCCGTTTACAGCGCTCGGAAGCGCTGCGCAGACGGTCAAGTCACGGATTCCGGCTGCGTCCATTTTCAAAACGAACGACGCAAGCAGGAACGCGATCGCGGGCTGGTAGAAAATTTTGATCAAGGCTCCGATAAAGGCGTGGATAACCTGTTGGCGGGTAAAGCCGCGGCGGTCCGGAAAGTAGCAGGTAAACCCAAGCGCAAATAGTCCGAGGGTCATCGGAGGCGCGCCCATGAGTTGGACGCTATGGCGGAAGAAAATCGGAATCCGAATGTGGAGCGTGGAGACGAGAATCGCCGCGATCCCCGCAACGAGGATCGGGTTGGTTACAAGCGTTCGGATGATGCTGCTTGCGCGGATGGTTTTCTCTTTCAGGGTCATGATGTCGAGAAGCGCGGTTGCAGCGGGAAGGAAAAAGAGAACCTGGATTAGAAGGCTCATGAGCGGCGGAATCGCCGAATTCAATAGAATAACTGAAATCGGAACGCCGATATAGGTTGTATTTGAATAGAATGAGCCGACGATCTGGATGATGAGCTCCGGTCCCTGAAGCTTAAAGACAGCGCGGAAGATCCAGGCTGCGGTTGAGGCGCTTATCAGGAGCGTCAGGAAATAGCCGAGGAGGAACCGAAAATTTGCGGCATGCATCATTTCGGATTCGGTGATATTCGCGAAAACCAAAAACGGGATCCCGAAAAAGAAAAGATATTTTGAAAGAATGGAGCCGGTCGCCGGCGGAAGAATTCGCCGCCAGTTCGCGAAGTACCCCGCAGCCAAGACAAAAATGATTGGACCGATGTCGATGATCAGGCTGCGCAGTTCAGCGGGCAGGAACGTCATATGACCGCAGCCCGTTTAACGACACGCGCTGCCCCGCCGGGCGCAGAGCGTAAAACGTCACGGACGCCTTCGATCGCACGGAGACGGCGTTCGACCTCAGGAGCGGATTCCGGCGTGGTCAGGACATGCGCATTCGGACCGGCATCAAAGGTGAAAAACGCATGAAGCCCATCCGCG
>DAOUFB010000063.1:0-9212 GCA_034430135.1 Flexilinea sp.
GAAAATAGTTGTGAATTTGTGCCATCCCTAAAAAAACTTTATGGCGCTAACTACCAAAGACGGGACTTAACGTTTCCCAATGTCAACGAATTTTCATTGACCGGCGAAAAATAAAGTAGAATAGCTTCTTATATAGCCTCGTCGGTGGGTGTTCGTGTTTAAAGTCCGACGGCTGGCGCGGAATACGGAGCGTTCGGGGAGACTGGCGGCTATGTTACTTGACGATTTATTGAAAGCATTACCAGAATTTTATACACAAGTTGATATTGATTTGGTCAAGAGAGCCTTCGCGTTTGCTTCATGGGCGCACGAGGGGCAGGTTCGCGAATCACACGAGCCCTATATCACGCATTGCGTTGCGGTGGCGATGATTTTAGCGGAGATGAAATTATCTGCGACGATTGTTGCTGCAGCTTTGTTGCATGATACGATCGAGGACAATGAAGCGGTCACGGATGAGATGGTGACCGAGAAGTTTGGTGAAGAAATTCATCATCTGGTTGCAGGCGTGACGAAGCTTCGAAATATTAAGCGCATGGACAGCGACCGAATCGCTTTCGGTCCGGTTGGCAAAAGTTCGGCGAATGCAGATTTGAAACCGGAGATTACCGAACCGAAAGATTCAGAAGCCAAAGAACGCGCGCGAAAGAAAGCTCTCAAAACTGAAAATACGCGGAAGACGATCCTCGCCATGGCGGACGATCACCGCGTCATTTTTATTAAGCTCGCTGACCGCTTGCACAATATGAGGACGCTCGGGTTTACTGCCAAGGAAAAACAGGTGCGTATCGCGCAGGAGACGCTCGATATTTATGCTGCGCTTGCGAACCGGTTGGGGATTTACCGATTTAAATGGGAGTTGGAGGATCTTTCTTTCCGTTATCTTTATCCTGACCAATACGCCATGATCACGGAGTCTATTGCAGCAACGCAAAGCGCACGTGAGCGCGATATCCAGGCGATTATCGGACGTATTTCAGAAATTATGGCGCAGGCGAATATTAAATGTACCATCAGCGGGCGTCCCAAGCATATTTATTCGATTTATCAGAAGATGATTGACCGCGGAAAACCGCTGGAAGAGTTGCGCGACCTGCGTGGATTGCGTGTCATCGTCGAAGACATTCCGTCCTGCTATGCGGCGCTGGGTCAGATTCATACGCATTGGCGCCCGATTCCGAATGAGTTTGACGATTATATTGCGTCACCGAAGGAAAATTCCTATCAATCGCTTCACACGGCTGTTTACTATTCAGACGGGAAGCCGCTCGAAGTTCAGATCCGGACGCAGGAAATGCATCGGTTGGCAGAGTACGGGGTGGCGCGTCATTGGCGCTATAAAGACCGGGGCAAAATCGACGATATGACAATGAAGAAAGTCGAGTTCTTACGCCGCGCGAAAGATATGGAGCGCGACGGACAGACCGCCGACGAGTTCATGGAACATATTCGCGAAGAGTTAAAAGATCGCGTCGAAGTGTTTACTCCCAACCAGGACCTGATTAATCTGCCGATCGGATCGACGCCGATCGATTTCGCGTATTCGATTCATACAGAAGTCGGTCATCGCTGTTGTCAGGCGATGGTTAATGGTCGGATCGTTCCGCTCAACTATAAGCTCAAGAACGGCGATGTCGTCGCGATCCGGACCTCAAAAAACGGCGGACCGAGCCGCGATTGGCTGAATCAGAGTTTGGGTCTCGTCAATACACAGCGTGCCCGCTCGAAAATCATGGCATGGTTCAAGAAGCAGGACCGCGATCAGAACCTGGTTCAAGGACGCGAAATGCTCCAGCGTGAGCTGAAACGGTTAGGTTTAGCCGAACCGGATTACGCGGAAATGGCGAAGATTTTCGATTATAAGTCGCAGGACGACATGTTTGTCGCGATTGGCTGCGGCGATATGTCGATGTTCCGGATTATTACACGTCTCTCCGAAATGCAGAAGCAAAACAGTCTTCCCGCAGCCCAACCGACGACACTGCAAAATGCTGTGGGAATGATTGAAGGGCTCGGCAAGGGGATCTATACAACGCTTGGAAAATGTTGTAATCCTGCGCCGGGCGACCGGATCGTGGCATATATTACGAAAGGACGAGGTGCGACGATCCATAAAGTCGACTGCCCGAACCTGGCGCGCGCTTATAAAACAGAGCGGATTCTTGACGTAAGCTGGGGAAATGGCGTTCATCACTATCCGGTATCGGTAACGATTCAGGCGTATGACCGAAAGGGTCTCGTCAACGAAATTACGAATCTCTTTGTAAAAGAAAATATCAACATGAATAATTTCAACGCCAAAGTTCTCAACAATTATGTCACGATTAATGCCATGATTGAAGTTTTGGATATTTCAGAGTTGAGCCGAATTTTGACGAAGGTTAACGCCCTCCCGAACGTCGTCGACGCTTATCGTGACCGACCGGGGTAAAAACAGGCGTGTAATTTGTGACCTGTTTCCCGATTTATCCTTTACAGCTATCCCTGGATGCGTTAGAATAGCGGGGAAAATCAGAAAAGTGCTTTTTAAGGACTGCCATAAGACGAAGGAGTAGGAAAAATGGCGAGAATTCGTTGCAAATATTTAGAATGTGAATTTTTAGACGAAAACTATTGCAGCGCGGCGTTGGTTGAGTTGGACTCGAACCGCGGCTGTTTAACGTTTACGCCATCGTCAAAGAAACCGGTTGAAGATATTATCGAGACGGCGGAGGATTTAGACGAATGGTATAAGAATGATAATGACGAAGATGAAATTGACGGCGAAGACTGGATGGACGCGGAGCTTGAAGAAGGCGACGACGACGAGGAAGACGAATATTAGAGAACTTCGGCGCTTGGTTCATCCTGCGTCCGAGTAAAACGGTAAATCAAAGCTCTGAACCTGACCGGTCGGAGCTTTTTTCGTGCATGGTGCGCGGTGTAAAAAAATATGGAAATCAAAAAACCGGCTGATTAACCGGTTTTTCTTGCTGGGGACAAAGGATTCGAACCTCTACATACAGATTCAGAGTCTGCTGTCCTGCCATTAGACGAGTCCCCATTGACTTAACGACGTTGATTTTAGCACGATTTTCGAATCTGTAAAGGGGCTGTCGTTTTTTCATGTGACACCGGCTTGACCTTTTCCAAACGGGTTTACAATTTATCGCGGGAGGTAGAAACCTATGTCTCTTGTTAAAAGAACTGCGTTGAAAGACCGCATTTTGCCGAATTATACGGTCGGCGAAGAGCTTTTCAACATGATTTCTCATATCGTCGGGGCGGCGTTCGGATTGGTTGCGTTATCCATTCTGGTTGGGCGTGCGCTTTGGGATCACGACTTCTGGGCGTTCAGTTCCGGACTGGTTTACGGGCTGATGATGATTTTGTTGTACACGATGTCGAGCGTGTATCATGGCTTACGTCCGGGAACGGCGAAAAAAGTTCTCCAGATTCTGGATCATTGTTCCGTGTTTCTCCTTATCGCGGGAACGTACACGCCGTTTCTGTTGAATGGACTCCGGGAATCGAATCCGGCGCTGGCATGGACGCTGTTCGGGGTGCTTTGGAGCGCTGCCGTTTTGGGCGTTACGCTGAACGCAATTGACCTGAAGCGTTATCGTGTCTTCTCCATGATCGCCTATCTGGGAATGGGCTGGGCGGCGGTTGTCGCCTGGCGCCCGATGATCATGGAATATTCCATGACGGCGATGATCCTGCTGCTGAGCGGCGGGTTGGCGTATTCAGTCGGGGCGCTGCTTTACATACTCGGAAAGCGAAAACGAATGAAATATATGCATTCCGTTTTTCACCTGTTTTGTCTCGCCGGGACGATTCTGCATTTTCTGTCGATTGTGAACTACGTCTGGTAGGGTGAATCTGACCGAATTGCGTTCGATGTTACCCCTGTCGAGGATATGACTTCTCATTCTTCGACACTCACGGATCGATTCGTATAGCAAAACGTTTTAAATTGAACAGTAACGCGCTTTAATCAGAAGAGGTTCGGGTTATTTCCCGAACCTCGTTTTCCATTCATAGAGTAAATTAATGGCTTCGATGGGCGAAAGAACGTTCACGTCGACTTTCGCGAGGGCGTCGATGATTGGATTAGTCTCCGGAAAGAGCGCCATCTGAATCCCCGCGTCTTCGCGAACCTGATTCGGCGAGGACGATTCAGCTTCAAGTCTTCCCAATATTTCGTTCGCCCGGTTGATGACCGGACGCGGGAGTCCGGCGATCTGACCCACATGAATCCCGTAAGACCGATCGGATGCGCCGGGGATAATCTTGTGCAGGAAGATGACGTTTCCGTCGTTTTCACTGACGGCGACGTTATAGTTTTTCAGGTTCGGGAGCGTTTCGGACAATTTAGTTAACTCGTGATAGTGGGTCGCGAACAGCGTCCGCGCGCGAAGGCTTGGGGCGTTATGGATATATTCGACGACCGCCCAGGCGATGGAGAGCCCATCATAGGTACTCGTTCCGCGTCCGATTTCATCCAAAACGAGAAAAGAGCGCGGCGTTGCGTTATTCAGGATATTCGCCGTCTCGACCATCTCGACCATGAATGTCGAAAGTCCGGCGTGGATTTCGTCCTGCGCGCCGATACGGGTAAAAATCCGGTCGACGATCCCGATGGACGCGCGGTCAGCTGGAACGAATGACCCCATCTGAGCCATGAGTAAGATGATCGCCGTCTGACGCAGATAGGTGCTCTTCCCGGACATATTCGGACCGGTGACGACGTGGATCTGCTCCGAATCGTTGAAGACGATATCGTTTGGGATGAAGCGTTCGCCCGCTTTCATCGACAGCTCGACGACGGGATGGCGCCCGGCTTTAATTTCGATTTCGCGCGATTCGTTGATTTCCGGTTTGACGTACTTATTCAGCGCCGCCGTTTCGGCGAGCGCGGTCAGGACGTCGAGTGTCGCGATTCCGCGCGCCGTTTCGAGGATGGCGGCTGCGTCCTGAGCGATTTCGGCGCAGATTTCGTAAAAGAGACGGTTCTCGATCGAACGGATTGAGTCTTCCGCGTTCAGGACGAGCGTCTCGTATTCTTTCATCTCGGGTGTAATAAAGCGTTCGGCGTTGACGAGCGTTTGTTTGCGGATGTATTCCGGCGGCGCTTCATTCGCTGAGCCTTTTGAAATTTCAATATAATAGCCAAAAACTTTATTATAACTAACCTTTAGCGTTCGGATCCCTGTCCGATCGCGTTCGGTCTTTTCGAGGTTCGCCATCCAATCGCGCGCGTGGTCCGATTTATCGTAAACTTCGTCGAGTTCAGCGCTGAACCCGCGGCGAATGACGCCGCTCGTCATCAACGTTGCCGGCGAATCCGGCGAAATTGCATTTCGGAGGAGGTTCAGAATGTGGCTCGATAAGTGGAGACGCCCGAGAATAGGAAGTTCTCCGGGAATGAGCGCGAAAATATCGGGAAGCGCTTCGAGCGAGCTTTGGAGGGAGAGCAGATCACGCGGGATCGCCATGTTGCCGCTGATCCGGTTGATCAATCGTTCGAGGTCGCTCAGGGGTTTCATCGCGGCGCGGAGTTCGGCTCGGCGCATACCATCCGAAACGAAAACTTCAACGGCGTCGAGCCGTTGACGAATGCGCCCGAGGTCGGTCAGCGGTTTGCTGACCCACTGCCGCAGCGCGCGTTTCCCCATTGGGGTCACCGTCCGGTCGAGAACGCCGAGGAGCGAGCCTTTCGGGTCATTTGAGCGCAGCGTCTCGGTCAACTCCAGATTGCGCCGCGTTGCGACGTCGAGCGCCATGAAGTCATCGAGCGAATATGCGTTGAGTCGGGTCAACAGTTTCAGCGCGGCGGGCTGGTTCGCGTCTAAATAACGGGCGATTGCGCCGGCGGCTTGGAGCGCTGGGCTGTCGTTAGTGAATCCGAATCCGTCGAGCGTCGGAACGTTGAACAGGGCGCAAAGCTTCTCAAAACAGCGGACGGGGTCGAAGATACCGTGCGGAACGGCGGTAACGCTATACGCTGACGGCAGGTCAAGCGGGTGTTTATCGCTGTTGAGGATTTCGGCGGGGTGGAGCCGCGCGAGTTCGGCGCTGAGCGTTCCCTGCGCGTTTTCACCATGGATGACAGCGGCGTAAAATTCGCCGGTCGTTACGTCGGCATAAGCGAAACCGAATCCTTTCGTCGTTTCAATCGCGGCGGCGAGATAGTTATTTGCGTCTGATTTTAGGAGTGTCGGTTCGATAATCGTTCCGGGCGTTACGACGCGGACGACTTCGCGTTCAAAAAGCCCCTTATCGGGCTGACCGCCGACCTGTTCAGCGATCGCAACGTGGTAACCCTTATCGATAAGACGGGCGAGGTAGTTGTCGACGGCGTGATACGGAATTCCCGCCATCGGGACTTTCATATTTTTAGAAACTTTTCGACCGGTCAGAACGAGGTCAAGTTCGCGCGACGTCGTTTCCGCGTCTTCGTCAAATGTTTCATAAAAATCGCCGAGACGAAAAAAGAGAATCGTCGTCGGATAATTCTTTTTGATGTCGAGGTATTGCTTACGAATAGGCGTTAATTCATCATCGATTTGATTCATGGGTCATTTTTCCATAGCGGATAAGGTATGCGGCGATTCCGAAAGCGGTCGCGACGTTGAGCGATTCTTTCCTGCCGACCATAGGTAAATAGAAGATTCGGTCAGATCGGGATAGAATGCCCGGATCGACGCCGCTGACTTCGGCGCCTAAAACGAGAGCGATTTTTTCGTCCGCGGTCATCGCACTGAGCGCGTTAACTTCATAGAAGAGATTCTCGCTTCGTTCGCCGCCTTCCAACGCCCAAATCTGATACCCGTTCGACTTGAGTTCGTCTACCGCGGAACGGGCGTTTTCGACGTGAACCCATGGGACGGTATTTTCAGCGCTCAGGGAAGATTTCGCGACCTTCGGATTGAGCGGTGAAGGCGTAATTCCGGCGAGGATAAGCCGTTCGGCGGCGACGGCGTCCGCCGAGCGGAAGATCGCGCCAACGTTAAGCGCGCTGCGCAGGTTGTCGAGCAGGACGGTCATCGTCGGTCCGCCGTGGTAGTCGGAATGGTCCGGAATGCGCAGTTCCGGAACGGAGCTGGTTAAATCGGTATCGCTGCCACATTTGGGGCAGCGAATACGTTTTTGACTGTGGGGATTCAGCGTGAATCGAAAGCCGCAGTCGGGGTTAATACAGGTTCGAGCTTCTAAGGTCATGGTTTTCGGTTATTTCGGCAGAATGCGGCTTATCATGGACACCTGATGGACGATGCTCTGCCGAATTGTTGCGAATATTCTGGAGAAAGGTACGATTCGCCTTTCTCCAGAATGGATCGTTTTACGGTGTGCTTATGCCAGAATTGACAGCGGAGCAGCTCCAAGGTTGAGCCGAATGGCGCGGCGGTCCACTGCCAGCAGTGCGTCAAAATCACCGAGCGCCTGAGCGCGTTCAAAGGTTGCAAACGACATACCTTCACCCGGAATTTCCGTGTCCTTCGGGGCATCCGCGACGAGCTGGATAAAGACGCCGTTATTCGCGCCGCCTTTATGAAGCTGACCCGTGGAATGCTGGAAACGGGGACCGAAGCCGAGGGTTGTTGCGCAGTTGGTCGCTTTCAGGATTGAGGTGCGGAACGATTGAAGCGTCCGCAGTGTCTCGTCGTTGCGCGGGATATAGGCATTGATCGCGACGTAGTCTTCGCCGGATTTCGCGAGTTTCAAATAAGCGGCGATGAATTCCTTAACCGTCTTCGCGTTTTTCATTTCTTCGTTATCGAAGTTGAAGTAGGCTTCGACGCCTTCGCCGCGCCATGAGACGGACAATTCATCGAGTTTCCCATTCTTTTTGAAGTCGTTGACTTTCGCGATGGTTCGCGTTTTCGAATCCTGAACGTTCGGCTGATCAAAGGCGTTGACGTTTATCAGCGCGCATGCGACGGAAATGGCGATCTCCCAACGATAGAATTCACGGAAAAGGTCGTATTTATCGGTGAGTTTAATGGTCAGGACAGGCTGCCCTGCCTCGATCAGTGCGTCGACGAACGGCTGTTTTTCGCCGCTGAAGTTGACGTAAACGAAAGCGCGATCTTTCGCGTAGTCAGTCGGCGCTAATTCCGGTTCAATGTCAATCGGGACGATACCGCGCCCCAGTTTCCCGGAGGATTCGGCGATGAGCTGCTCGAGCCATGACCCGAATGAATCGAATTCGCGGTCGGTCAGGATCGTGATTTTATCGCGCCCATTCTGCGCAGCGGTAGCGAGGTACACGCCGAGCGCGGCGCCTTCGTTTGCGCCTGTCGGAGCGGAGGGGGCGCAAACCGTGGCAATTTCCGTGACCTTGGCGGCAATTTTATCCATGTCGAGACCGATCAGCGCGGCAGGGACGATTCCAAATGGCGACAGGACGGAGAAGCGCCCGCCGATAGAGGGATCCGAGATGATGACGTTTCGGAATTTAAGTTCTTTCGCGGTTCGTTCAAGGAGCGTTCCCGGATCCGTGATAGCAATGAAATGTTTTCCGGCTGCGTCGCCAAGCGCACTTTTCGCTTTCGCATAGAAGTAATCCATCATCGCACGAATTTCTGCCGTGCCGCCCGATTTTGAAGAGACGATGTAGACGGTTTCCGTTAATGGGTGATCCGCGTCAGCTTGGAGAACTTGACCCGGATCGGTCGAGTCAATAATCTCGAGTTTGAGTCCATCGGCTTCGGGGAATACCCGCGAAAGAACTTCTGGCGCGAGCGAGGATCCGCCCATCCCGATGAGCAAAACTTTCTTAATCCCTTCCGCTTTGAGTTGTCCGAGGATGGCTTTATATCCCGGTCCGGTTTTATCGATCGTCTGATAAATATCGAGCCAGCCTAACCGGTTGCGGATTTCGGTATAGTCGGCGGTATCAAAGGTCCAAACGGTCGGATCCTTCGCGAACATACGCGTAATCATCGATTCTTCTTCCAACTTCTTAAAGTTGGCTTCAATTGGGGCGCTCAGAACACCGAGCCCTTTTTCGACGGCAGACGCTGCGGTTTCAATTCCCTTTTGCATGTTCTGATAAGCTTGTATCATCATTTGTACTTTTGCCTCCTCTATTTGTTGGCTGATTTTTTCGAGTCGATTTCTCGTTTCTTCGGTCATGTCTGCTGTCGATGCGTTTGGCAGTGCGGACAGCGGGGTCAGGCGTCCATCTTTACGGAATTCTTCAATCTGAGCTGTGGTCATAGCGCTGA
>DAOUFB010000064.1:0-4914 GCA_034430135.1 Flexilinea sp.
GCAGACTGCATCAATCGCTTCGGGGACTCGATTGACCAGATTGCGTATGGCTGGATCATGTTCGAAGTCACCGGAAGCGAGGCGTTAATGGCGCTGATTATCGGTCTAAACTATTTGCCGTCCGTCCTGATAACGCCGTTCACCGGAGCGATCGTCGATCGGATCAAGAAGAAACCGATCATGATTGTTGCTGACCTGATCCGATTTGTTATCGTCGCGGTCATTATTCTTTCCTACAAATCTGGCTGTCTGACACCTCCATTAATGATCATAATGACGCTCCTGACCTCAACAGTTGAAGCTTTCCGCGTTCCGGCGAGTACGTCTGTTCTCAGCCATGTATTGGACACCGAATTTTTTACGATCGGACGGGCGGCGAGTTTTTCCTCGATTCGGCTCTCTACGCTTGCCGGTTCCGCGGTGGCGGGAATCGCGATTGCGTCCATCGGGGCAGACGGCGCGCTCTGGATCGATGCGGCGACATTCCTGATTTCCGCTTCGCTGATCAGCTGGATCCGGGTCACGAACGATGAAACGACGAAGGATAAAATGAGCCTGAATGTCGTCCTCGAAGATTTCAGGGAGGGGTTCCGCTTTGCGCGGAAGAACGAGGTTCTAATCACGATCATCCTGGTCGGAATCTCGATCAACGGCGGGATCACGCCGGTTATGGTTTTCGATGTGCCCTTCATTTCGAGTTTTCTAAAGCTGGGACCGGAAGCGCTTTCCGCGCTCGGCGTTACGAACACACTGGGAATGGCTTTTGGATCCTTCATGATCCCCAAGATCAAAAAAGAGAGAGGAGGACGAATCATCGGTTTCAGCGGTATCGTCATGGGCGCGCTGGTTTTTGGTTTTGGCTCGATCCCGCCGAATGAGAGTACCCTCTTTAAGTACATAGCGATTTGCGGAATGATATTCCTGCTGGGCGTATGCGGCGGAATGATTAACGTTATCACCGGGAGTCTCTTCCTGAAGACAATTCCGAAAGAGATGATGGGGCGTTTGAGCGGATTGATGACCGCGTCGATGATGGCGTCGATGCCGACTTTTTCGTTCATCTGTTCCGCGCTTGCCCTTCGTCTTTCGCTCCCGATCATTTTTTCGATATTCGGGATCGGACTGATCCTCTGTTACGCATGGATGTCGTTCCGCGGTAAATTCAAACCCATCTGACTCGGACGATTTACTTCCGTTACAGCGTTCCCGTCAATCGTATTTAACGTCCGCGACTTCTCATGAGGTGCCTAAAATGGTAAGATTAGAAGGGGCAAAATCCTGAAATCAGTCAACCTGGAGCGTTAAAGATGGGTCAAACATCGCTAAACATTATCAACAAATCAGAGTTCAGAGAAACGATTACTGACTATTTATTTATCTTAGCCGGCGCGTTCATTCAGTCGTTAGGCATGGTCTATTTTCTGGCTCCGGCTCAATTAATCAGCGGCGGTGTCTCGGGTTTGGCGCAGGTGATCAACTATTACACCAACCTGCCGATTGGTGCGATGACCCTGATTGGGAATCTTCCGCTCTTCGTCCTCGGCTGGCGTTATCTCGGCGGGCGGAAATTCGCGCTCCGGACGGTGACCGCCGTCGCAGGATTCTCCCTCTTTACCGACATTTTGACAAAAACGACGGACGGAACGGTATACCTGACCCATGACGTCCTGCTGAATTCGCTTTTTGGCGCCTCGATTCTCGGCGTTGGCTTCGGGCTCGTATACCGCGGTTCCGGGACGAGCGGCGGAACGGATATTATCGGGCGGATCCTGAACCAGCGCATGGGCGTTCCGCTGACGCAATCCTACCTCGTCGTCGACTCGATTTCCGTACTTTTGGGCGGGCTCAGCTTCGGCTGGGACTTAGCGCTTTACGGCGTCATCGCGATCTACGTCTCAGGCGAAGCCGCGGAGATGATATCCGTCGGGTCAGCGGTCTTCCGCTCCGTCGTCCTGGTCAGCGACAAGGCAGACGAAATTGCGGACGTGATCATGACGCGGATGAGCCATGGCGTAACCTTTTTAGACGGAACGGGGGCTTACTCCGGTCAGCGCAAAAAAGTCATCTACGTCGTTATCGATCGTTCCGAAATCAACCTCTTGAAACGAATCGTCCATAAAGCCGATCCGAGCGCATTTATGGTCGTGGGTCACGCCGCGGAGGTTCTCGGCGAAGGGTTCCAAGCGTATAAAACGCTCCCGGAATAAGGACGCGTTTCGCCAACTTTTCTGCAAAATTTCCCGCTAAAAACGGGGGGAACAGGGCTCCAACGCGTAAAAATGGAGTATGATAATATCTATGGAACCGGAATTTTACGAGATCGGCGATACGATTACCCTGAGAAAAGCTCATCCCTGCGGCGCCGCGGATTGGCTGGTCGTGCGCTTGGGTGCTGATATTGGACTCGAGTGTCGGGGCTGCGGGCGGCGCGTTATCCTGACCCGCCGTGAGCTCGCGCGCCGAACGAAACGCCATATTCACGCCGTCCAATCGGAAAAGGAGGCGGAAGCATGGCAATCTTAGCTCCTAACAGTCTGGAACTTTTCAGCCGCAGCCCGGAACAGACACGGCGTTTGGGGATGCGCTTTGGAGCGCTTCTCTCGGAAGGGGATATCGTTCTGTTCCATGGCGATTTGGGTGCAGGGAAAACGACGTTTATTCAGGGCATTGCACAAGGTTGGGGAAGTATTGACCCCGTCACCAGTCCGACGTTCGTCCTGATCAACGAGTACCGCCGTCCGGACGGAAATATCCTGTTCCACATGGACGCTTATCGGGTCAGCAGCATTTATGAAGCTGAAGACCTCGACCTGGAACGAATGTATTTATCCGGCGCGCTGCTCGTCGAGTGGGCGGAGCGCATCGAAGATATTCTCCCCACAGAGCGTCTTCTTATCGACCTTAAGTACATATCCGAAGAGACGCGCCGCATGACGCTCATACCCACCGGAGAACGATACCGGAAAATCGTCGATCGTTTTCGAAAACGATCGTTTGGAGTGTAGTTCATGATTTTAGCGATTGATACCTCGACCGCAACGGTCAGCGTTGCGCTTTACGATGGAACAGAAATTCTCGGCGAATCAACTTACAAAAGTCTGAACCGTCATACCGTTTTACTCGCCCCGACCGTCGAATCCCTGATGAAACAGACGGGCACAACCTTCGATAAGGTCACCGCTTTAGCGGTCGCGCTCGGTCCCGGCTCGTTTACCAGCCTGCGCGTCGGTCTCTCCTTTGTCAAGGGGATCCATGCCGCGCTTCAGCTCCCGGTCATCGGCATCCCGACGTTATCATATTTTGCCGCGGCGCAGCCTGCGTCCCGCGCAACGGTTTGCACGCTGCTCACAGCAGGACGGGGAAAATTCGCAACCCAGTTTTTCGAAGTCAAAACGAACAGTGTCACCGCCATTTCCGAAATTGATGTCCATACGATCGAAACGTTAGCGGCAACGATCGTTGCCCCCACGGTCGTTACCGGCGAAATAACCGCTGAAACGAAGACTGAATTAAAACGCAGTCATAATCCGAATATTCGCTTTTCCACCAACGGTTTCGGGCTGCGCCGAGCCGGATTTTTAGCGGTTCAGGCATGGAAACGTTTTCGAAAAGGCGTTTTCGACGAGGCGGATTCGCTTACTCCGATATACCTCCATACCAACGACTCGATCCTGAACACCCGAGCCTGACGCACTATGGACAACAGAACGCAGATCTGGATCGCGCGAATGAACCTCGCGGATATTGAAGAAGTCCGCGCGATCGATCTCCGGTCGGCGGCGCTCCCATGGCCTTTGTCGTCTTACGAATATGAAGTGACGATGAACCGGGCGGGGCGCTCCTACGTTGCACGGGACGAAAGCGGCAAGATATTGGGCTTCCTAACAGCGTGGCTCATCGTGGATGAATTCCATATCGCCAACATCGCCGTTGATCCCGACGCCCGTCAGCGCGGGATCGGGTACGCCCTGATGCGTCATGGATTGATCGAAGCGGATCGTGAAAACGCACAGCAGTCATTTTTGGAAGTCCGCGCCGGAAACGTCCCCGCAATCGCTTTGTACAAGAAGATCGGCTATGAGACGGTATCGGTTCGGAAAGGCTATTACCACGATAATAACGAAGACGCGCTGAACATGAACCTTTTTCCTGCGCCTTACGCTGCATTTTTAGAACGAGAGAAAGGTCAGGCATGAGCGAAGAAAAATACCTGCAATTTGCGGACATTTGCACCGAGGTACGGCAGTGCGATCGCTGTGTCCTTTCGAATACGCGGAATAAAGCCGTTCCCGGCGAAGGCAGCCTCGACAGCGAAGTTCTTTTTATCGGCGAAGGACCCGGTGCGAATGAAAACGCCAGCGGGCGCCCATTCGTCGGCGCAGCGGGAAAATTTTTAGACGAACTGATCGGGATTGCCGGCTTCGAGCGCAAGGACGTTTTTATTACCAACGTTGTTAAGTGCCGCCCGCCGGGGAACCGCGACCCGCTTCCGGAAGAGCTTCATGCCTGCGGCGGGTACTTGAAGCGTCAGATTGAATTATTAGACCCGCTCCTGATCGTTACGCTCGGACGCTTTTCGATGGGGTTATATTTTCCGCTGAAAAAGATTTCCGTGATTCATGGTCAGGAAACCTGGATCGACGGACGCATGGTGGTGCCCATGTTCCATCCGGCGGCAGCGCTTCATCAGGGAGCGCTCCGCGACGTGCTCAAAAAGGACTTCGCGCGGATTCCGGAAATTTTGGAAGCAGCGCGGAGAATGCGGGCGGGAGAGACCGAGGACGCCAGGGAATCGTTCGAATTTGAAGAATCCGACGCATTTATCCCGTTTTTAGATGATGAACCGTCCAATGAAGCGGGAACGGACGCGAAAGACGATTCGGAGCCTCCGATTCAGCAGCTTTCTCTTTTTTA
>DAOUFB010000065.1:0-14421 GCA_034430135.1 Flexilinea sp.
TCAATCGTTTCCATCGCCGGTTTATCAAAACCGCCCTGGCAGGTTGCGGAATGGGACGGGATCGGTTCTTCGAGCCGGTAAAAGAGAAGTTTCCCGTCTTCGCTGACGAGTTTTCCTTTTTCGCCGGTGATTTCGAGACGGTTCGTCCCGGGTGCGTCGCCGGTCGAGGTCACGAAAACGCCGGTCGCACCGTTCTCAAATTCGAGGTAGGCGGTCACGTCGTCCTCGACTTCGATATCATGCCATTTTCCTTCATGACAGAAGCCGCGGACACGGACCGGCAAACCGCAGAGCCATTGCAGCAGGTCGAGCTGATGCGGACATTGGTTCAGCAGCACGCCGCCGCCTTCTCCGTCCCAAGTCGCGCGCCAGCTTCCCGAATCGTAGTAAATTTGCGTTCGGTACCAGTCGGTAATGATCCAGTTGACGCGGCGGATTGCGCCGATTTCGCCGTTCTCGATCAATTCGTGAATCTTTCGATAGATACAGTTTGTCCGCTGATTGAACATCATGGCAAAGACAACGTCGGATTTGTCCGCCGCTTCGTTCATTTCGCGAACCTGCTTCACATATACGCCCGCCGGCTTTTCGCAGAGGACATGCCGCCCCGCTTTGAAGCAGGCGATCGATAATTCGGGATGCTGATAATGCGGCACGGCGATGAGAACCGCGTCACAGACGCCGCTTTGGATCAGGTCGATCCCTTCGTTAAAAATCTGAACCGATTCGGGAAGGTTCGCCTTGAGCCAGTCCCGACGCGCTTCTTTTCGATCTGCTACGGCGGTGAGCTCCAATTCCGGAACTTTCCCGTCGAATAGATTCTTGATATGTACAGAGCCCATATTTCCGGCGCCGATAATTCCCAGCTTTACTTTTTCCATCATTTCTTCTTTGACTCCGATTCTCCGTTCCGCTAACGACGCGCAAACGGTTGAGATGATTTTGATGATTCCAGTATCCGCTTTTTCATGGCTTGAGTCCGCGGTCATTCGCTGAAACGGATGACGCGGCGTTCCCGCGCGGATTGATAAAGCGCGAGCGTCAATCGGAATGAATCCGCGACGCTGTCCAAACTGACCCGGTTGGGGGATCCGTTTTGGATTCCGTCGTAAAAACCGCGGATACA
The DNA here is from genome assembly GCA_034430135.1 of Flexilinea sp. Lineage (GTDB taxonomy): Bacteria > Chloroflexota > Anaerolineae > Anaerolineales > Anaerolineaceae > Flexilinea. The sequence goes on from DAOUFB010000065.1 coordinate 1,127, forward strand.
GCGCGGATGACTGTCCCCCCAGTAGGCTTTTTCGCCAACCGGTCCGGACGTCGGAGCGTAGATCGTTGAGCGTACGTTTCCCGAAAACGTTTCAAGCTGATTTCCTTCGAGACGGAGCTTACCGTTGGTGCAAACGACCTCGATGAGCGGAGGACTGTCGTCGCAGCAAGCGTTCGTCGCGTAAAAAATCGCCTCTCCTTTTTCGAACCGGATGTAGGCTTCGATCGTGTCTTCGACCTCAATAACTGATTTAAGCCGGTGATTGATGAACGATGATTCCGCTTCGATCGGTTTTCCCATAAGCTGCGTCATCAGGTCGAGCGTATGGATCGCCTGATTGATCAGGACGCCGCCGCCCTCTTTCGCCCAGGTTCCTTTCCAGTCTGCTTCATGGTAGTACTCGCTTCCGCGGTTCCAGGTCACGAATCCCCGGCTTCCGATGATCGAACCGAGTCCGCCGCGCTGGAGGAGATCGAACGCTTCGCGGAATCCGTCGTTATAACGATTCTGGAAACAGACGGCGACGCGCCGATCCGATTGCGCTGCACGGCTGCGCAGCCGCTCAAATCCATCAAGGTCAATCGCCGGCGGCTTCTCCATGAAAACGTGACAGCCATGGTTGAGGGCGGTGATTGCCTGATCGGGGTGGAGATTATGCGGCGTACATAGATGAACCGCGTCGATCGCCTGATCGCTGAAAAGTTCTTCCATGGACGCATAAACGGAGCTTTCAGGTGATCCGTATGCCGCCGCGAGCGCTTCCGCCCGGCTTCGGATCGGGTCAACGAACCCGGTAATCCGGATGCCGCCGATCCCCGCCAGAGCGAAAGTATGGACTTTCGCGATATTTCCGCATCCAATAATACTGACGTTCGTAAGATGCTCCTTTGCCTCTGATTAGCCCTTAATCCCGGTCGAAGCGATGCCTTCGACGAGGTATTTCTGGAAAATAATAAAGACCAGAACGATCGGGATTAGCGAAACGACCGACATGGCAAACATTGCGCCATAGTCCGAGGATGAACCCGGGTCTGAAAAGAGTTTCAGAGCCAGCGCGACCGGGTACTTTTCGGTATCATTGATGTATAGAAGCGCCGACATGAAGTCGTCCATGCGCCACATGAACGAGAAGATCGCACCGGTGATAATTGCTGGCGTTGAGAGCGGTAAAATAATGCGCGCGAACGTCCCATAGTAGGAACATCCGTCCATTTTCGCGGCTTCATCAAGCTCTTTCGGAATTCCGTCGATAAAGTTCATGAATAAAAAGACGAAAAATCCATACGTCGCGAACCATGCAGGGATAATTAACGGCGAGTACGATCCGATCCAACCCAGCTTCTGGTACCAGAGATATTGCGGAACCATGAGGATTTGACCGGGCAGCATCATCGACGCCAGCATGAGCACATGCAAAACCCCTTTCCCGCGGAACTCACAGCGTGAAAGCCCGAAAGCGACGCAGGACGATGAAAGCAGTGTTCCGATCGTCGCCAGGATCGTAATAAAAAGCGAGTTGGAGAAGAAGCGCCCGAACGAGATTCCCCCCATGCCTTTCCAGCCGTTGAGATAGTTCTGGAACGTGAATTTTTCGGGAATGAGCGTTCCGGCGGTGCGAAATATCGTGTCCGTTTCCTTGAAGGACGACATCAGCATCCAGATGAGCGGGTAAAGCATGATCAGCCCGAAAATGGCAACGAAGACATGATAGATGATATTATTTCTGATTTTTCTGAATTTCATGTTTACGCGCTCCTTCCTTATGAACCCTGGTCAAAGACCCAGAATTTTTTCGTTTTGAAAAGGATTAACGTCATTAACCCGATAAACGCTAACATGACCCACGCTAAAGCGGACGCATATCCTGCGTCGCTATGTTGGAACGCTTTCCGGTACATATACACCGCGTAGAAAAGCGTCGTATCCATCGGACGCCCTTCGGTAATAATTAGGGATTGTGTGAAAGCGAGGAAACCGTTGATCATCTGCATGACCAAATTGAAGAAAATGGTCGGGGTCAGGAGCGGGAGCGTGACTTTGAAAAATCGCTTTAAACTGCTCGCACCGTCAATTTCCGCAGCTTCATAAATTGAATTTGGAATTTGTTTCAGCGCGGCGAGAAAAATCAGCATCGACGATCCGAATTGCCAGACGGCGAGGATAATCAACGTCCATATCGCTGTGTTCATATTCCCGAACCAGGAAATTTTTCCGGACACCCCAACGGAGGTTAACAGAATATTGACGACGCCGTCGAGCGCAAACATACGTTTCCAAAGCACGGCAACCGCGACGGAACCGCCGATGATCGACGGCAGGTAATACGCCGAGCGATAGAACCCGGTCGCTTTCGTGGACTTAAAGAGGACTAACGCCACGATCAGTGCGAACGTCAGGCGGAGCGGAACCGAAACCAGCGCGAAATAAAACGTCGCTCTGACCGAGCTTAGAAAAACGTCGTCTTTCGTGAAAATGCGGATGTAGTTCGCGAGACCGATAAAGCGCGCGGGCGAAAGAATATTATATTGAGTGAACGAATAATACAGGGATAATCCCATCGGAACGGCAAGAAAAAGCAGGAAGCCAATGATGAAAGGCGATGTAAAGATGACGCCAGCGACGTTTTCCTGATTCAGAAAACGGCTGATTTTTTTGCTTACAGAATCCATGGTGACCCCTCCTTTTTGATTCTGGTTAGAGAAAACCGCCGCGGAAAATACTCATGGGTGCGGCGGTTTTCGCATCGCTTTCAGATCTGTTTCAGCGTCTTTTATTCGGCGTTGGCGGCGAAAATTTCGGTGCCTTTCGTGAAATATTCTTTCGCGGCTTCTTCCGGCGTTATTTGACCATAACCGACTTTCTCAACGAGCGTTTGAAGAACGGTTCTCAACTCCGACCACCCGGTTGGATCCGGCGGATCGATCGGGCTGCAGTTCGGCGCGACGACATCGTTGACGAAATGGTAGATTTCCTGTTCTCCGGGCGTAATCTTTTCGTAGAGGTAATCCGCGATCTCGGCGTTAACCGGGACGCCGCGTTCGCCTAAGAGAATATCGTTGGCTTCAACGGAGTTAATCAGGTAGTTCAGGAGCGCGACCGCCGCGTCCGGATTCTTCGTCGACGAGCTGACCGAGAAGAACATCGCCGGTTTCAGGAAGTTCGATTTCTTCGGGTCGTTGGTCGGGATCGTCGTCACGGAAATTTTCTGACCTTCTTTCGCGGCAGCCTGGAGAACCGTCAGCTGGTTGCAGCCGCCGTTGATCGTCGTCCAGGACATCGTCTCCGGGCTTTCGCCGTAGATGAGCGGTTCCGTTTCGATCGAGTTCCCCTGCATGATGTCCGGCGTTACATGCCAGCCGTCTTTAATCCCGTCCGCCTGAATCTGGAAGAAAGGAATATACGCTTCGTAGGAGTCAGCCGGCATCTTGGCTTCCTGAATCGAGACGTCGTTGGCGCGGGACCATTCGCGCATGTAGCTGACATCGTAGAAAAGTTTTGCTTTATAACCGGTTTTTTCAGCGACAATTTTCGCAATTTCGATAAATTCGTCGAGCGTCATGTTGTCTTTGACTTCGACGCCGGCGGCTTCGGCGATTGCCTTATCGTAGAACATTCCCTGAACGTTAATTCCAGCGGGAATTCCGTAAATTCCATCACCGACTTTCCCCATGGTTTGGATATTGGCGTCAATCTTCGAAACATCCAGCGCGCCGGATTCAATGTACGGCGTCAGGTCTAACAGCTGCTCAGATTTCGTATACTGATCAATGTAGGCGAGATCCATCTGGATCAAATCCGGCATTTCATTCCCGGCTGCTTGTGTCGCCATCTTGCTCCAGTAATCGGTCCACTGGTAAAACGTGCCCTCGGTCTTGACGTTTGGATTAAGTTCCGTGTATTTCGCTAAAGCGGCGATCGTTCGATCGTTCCGAATCTGGTTCCCCCACCAGGCAAAACGCAGCGTCATCGCTTCTTCATTTGCTGCTGCGGGTTCCTCTACCGTTTCCGATGAAGCGTCGTCGGCAGGTGTTTCAGGTTCACCTGACGGCTTTTCCGACGAGCCGCAAGCGGTTAGCATCGCAATCGATAAAATTGCGATGGCAATCAATAAAACAGCTTTCTTCAATAAATCACGTGATAACATAACGTTTGGTCTCCTTTTCCCGATTCATAATTGGTTTTCCTTTGGCGAACCGAGAGCTTCACGCACCTAAATTATATGTGATTCTCTGAAAGATGCAATGCTCCAGAACGCGGAGGAAATTGAAAAATTTCAGGGATCACGCTTATCAGACAATTGATTTCATGAAAAAACCTGACAATTATTGAAATAATTTCTGAAGTTCATGAAATAATTCAGAAAATTCCCGAACATTAAGATTATATTAAGAAAACGGAGGTTAAACGAAAACGAGAGCGTCTCTGCTTTGGACGCTCTCGTCGGTCAATCCTGAAAGGTAAATTCTACGCGCTTCGCAGCTTTGCGCCGAGAACCTGTTCCAGTCTGCGGACGATTTTTGAGCGGATCGCGGTTGCGTCCTTATCGGTCAGCGTCTTTTCATCCGACTGATAGGCGAGGTTGAATGCGAGGCTCTTTTTCCCTGCGCCGATCGCGTCAGAGCGGAAGATATCGAATAAGGTAACGCGTTTCAGCTGTTTCCCGCCGGTCTGCCGAATCAGATCCATGACGTCGGAGACGGGGAGGGCTTCATCGACAACGACCGCAATGTCTTCGTAAATCATCGGGAACGTTGAAATCGGCTTGACCTTGTAGTTGGCGTCGGTTAACGGCTGAACCGCTTCGAGGTTCAGTTCCATGACGACGACCGCGCCCGCCATCAGGTCATATTCCTTCGCTGTTTGCGGGTGAAGCTCGCCAATGACGCCGATTCGGGTTTCGCCGAGGAAAATATCGGCTGATTTACCCGGATGCAGGTAGGGATGTGACGCGGGCGTGAGTTTCAGCCCGGTCAGGTGAAGCCCGTCCATCAGCGCTTCGAGGACACCCTTCAAGTCGAAGAAGTCGATCGCTGCGTTCGAATGGCTGTCCCATGAGTCGGCGAGACGTTTTCCGGTCATGGCGGCGGCAAGGCGGATTTCTTCTTTCGGGAGGACTTCTCCGTCGATCGGAAGGAAGACCGGTCCAATTTCAAAGAAACCCAACTCATCTCGCAAACGGGCGTTGCGCTCGATCGCCTCCATCATGCTCGGCAGAAGCGACGTCCGCATCACGGAGCGATCCGGCGAAATCGGGTTCGCTAACCGGACGTACTTTTCGGCTGCGTTGACGATTGCGCGTGCTTCGCGTTCCGGCGACGTCATCCGGTAACTGACGATTTCGTTCAGTCCAGCGGCGGCTAATTCGTCGCGCACCTGATTTTCGAAGAGGATCATCGGGTTCGCGTAAGCGGGCGGAAGTTCGTCGCTCATCCGTTTCAGCGGAATATTGTCGTACCCATGGATTCGGGCAATTTCTTCGATCAGGTCGGCTTTTCCGATCCGTCCTTCGCCGATATCTAAACGGTGAGGCGGGGTCGTTGCGCGGATCGTTTTTCCGTCCGGGAGAAGCTCAACCGTAAACTCGAGGCGGCGGAGATATTCCGCGACGTTTTCGAGAGGAATTTCCGTCCCAAGCGCGCGTTCAATCTCGTCCTCGGTCAGTTCATTGACCGTATCATGGTATGGGGCTGGATATTGATCGATCAATCCCGGGGCGATTCGTCCGCCGCTCCATTCAACCATGCGCGATAAACAGGCAATGCAGGCTTCGAGCGCGATCGCGGGATGAACACCGCGGCTGTTGCGGTAGCCTGATTCTGTGTTGAGCCGGAGCGCGGTCGCGGTCTTTCGGATGTTCACGAAGTTCCAGATCGCCGATTCGAGCAGGACGTTCGTCGTATCCGGAAGAATTTCGCTGTCCGCGCCGCCCATAATACCGGCGACCGAGAGCGCGCCGGCTTCGTCCGTGACGAGCATCATGGACGGATCCAGCTTGCGTTCAACATCGTCGAGCGTTTTTAAGGTTTCACCTGCGTCCGCGTGGCGCGTGATAATTTTTGGCGTTTTTCCGCCGGCTCGGCGGACGAGCGCGTCGTAATCGAACGAATGAAGCGGGTTCCCCAGTTCGAGCATGACGTAATTCGTTGCGTCAACGATGCTGTTAATCGGGCGCATTCCTGCCGCCTGAAGGCGAAGCTGAACCCATTGCGGAGACGGCTGAGCCTTTAGCCCTTCGGCGTATCCGAAGATGAAGCGCGGGTTGAGTTCCGGATCGCGGATTTCGATCTCGGCTAAACCGTCGATCGGTTTTCCGCTGGGAACTGCGCTTAACTTCGGCGTTTTGAGCGGGAGATTGAGCTGCGCCGCGACTTCGCGAGCTACGCCGCGGATACAGGCGTTGCGCGCCATGTTCGGGAGAATATCGATTACGAAAACTGCGTCGCCGATATAGTCTTTCAGCGGCATGCCGGTCGGCGCGTCGGATGGGAAAATGATAATTCCGTCGCTTTCCTCGGAAAGTCCGAGTTCCTTCTCGGAACAGACCATCGAATCCGTTTCGAAGCCGCGGATCTTCGTCCGTTTCAGCTTTGTCAGCTCCATTCCAGCTTTATGCCCGTCGTAGAGAACTGCGCCCTCTCGGACGTAAGCGACTTTCAGCGGAGGATTGAGCTTGCCCTGTCCCTTGTACGGATAGAGGTTGGGAGCGCCGGTCAGAATCGTCCGAACGCCTGTTCCGTCGTCCAATTCACAGAGAACGAGACGATCAGCGTCAGGATGCGAATTGACTTCCTGAATTTCGGCGACGACGAATTTATCCGCCGGCCAGGATAAACCGGTGAACTTGAAGCCATGACGATCGTTATCCGGTCCTAAAAGCCCGAGGAGCTTGACTTCGTCGACTTCAAGCCCCGCCATCGTCATCACCCGCGCTAATTCTTCCAGCGGAAGATCAACGTCTACATAATCTTTTAGCCAGGAAAGAGGTATGTTCATTAGAATTGCTCCAGGAATCGGACATCATTGTTCCAGAAATTGCGAATATCGTCGATCGCGTGACGCAGGATCATCATGCGTTCCGGACCCATTCCCGCCGCGTAGCCGGAATAGATCGCCGGGTCATATCCGCCGTTGGCGAGGACCGTCGGATGAACCATGCCGCAGCCGAGAATTTCGAGCCAGCCCGAATTTTTACACATCGGACAGCCTTTTCCGCCGCAGAGGAAACATTCCACATCCATTTCCGCGCTCGGTTCCGTGAACGGGAAATAGGAGGGGCGGAATCGCGTCCGAACGTTTTCGCCGAACATTCGTCGGGCGAAGTCTTCGAGCGTGCCTTTCAGATCGGCGAAGGTAATACCCTTCCCGACGGCTAAAAGCTCGATTTGGTTGAATTGAATTTCAGAGCGGGCGCTGACCTGCTCATATCGGAAGCACATTCCCGGAAGCGCGACGCGGATCGGCTCCGGTGCGAATTTCTTCATCGCGTGAATCTGTCCCGGCGAGGTATGCGTTCGGAGGAGGACGCTCGGGTCGGTCGTGTAAAACGTGTCCCACATATCCCGCGCCGGATGATACGCCGGGATATTCAGGAGCTCGAAATTATTAACGTCGGTTTCAACTTCCGGCGAACGGAAAATTTCGAAGCCTAATTCTGACAGTACGGATAAAATCTCTCGGAGGTTGCGTGTCGCTGGGTGGAGACGCCCTTTTCGGACCGGGCGCCCCGGGAGGGTCACGTCGATTTTTTCAACGCTGAGCCGATTTTCGAGCGCCTTTTCCGCCGCAACGGCATTGCGCGCTTCGAAAGCGGCTTCGAGCTTCGCGCGCGCCTGATTTGCTGCCTGCCCGATCTTGGGGCGGTCTTCTTTTGCTGCCGTGCCAAGTTTACTGAAAACCTGCTGGACGAACGACGTTTTTCCTAAGTGCGCCGTTTTCCATGCCAAAAGCTCGCTTTCGGTTTCAGCAGATTCGAGCGCTTTGAGGGCTTCATCCTCAAACGCTGCGAGCTGTTGGAAAATTTCTTCTGCCATATGCCCTTAATTCCTCTCGATCAATACGGAAATGAATGATATTCCGCTTTTTCGCTTTTATTACCGAGTGAAGTATATCATGTCGAGGAGATTCGACGGCTGAATCCGGCGAAGAATTAGTCCTGCCGCCTGCGAAATGTGGTAAGCGGCGTTCCGCGGGTTTCGATCGGATGGAATTTCGGAGATTGAAAATGTTTTAAAGATCAACTAAATGTAAAGGAAAAACTTGCAAAACGCTTTACATTTAGTTATCATTAAGAAAAAGGATAGAGGTGAAAAAATGGGACAGGTCGCAGTGAATTTTCGCATGGACGCAGAATTAAAATCAAAAATGGAGCAGGTTTGTAAAGACATGGGTCTGACGATGACGACGGCGTTTAAAATGTTCGCGATGAAAGTTGCGCGGGAACAGAAAATACCGTTTGAAGTTTCGGCTGATCCCTTTTACTCCGAAACCAATATAGCCCGGCTTCAAGCCGCAATCGCTGACCTCAACGCGGGAAAGGGGCAAATCCACGAGGTCGAGTATGATTAAAATTTGGCAGGATCAAGCTTGGGAAGATTTTATGTACTGGACTGGGCAGGATCGCAAAACTTTAAAAAGAATTTTACAGCTCCTGAAAGATATAGATCGAAATGGGTATGAAGGGATCGGCAAGCCGGAACCACTCAAGGGTAAATTGAGTGGATTTTGGAGTCGAAGAATTGATGATGTCAATCGTTTGGTCTATCGGATTGTGGACGGAAAGATTGAAATTGCTCAATGCGGCTCGCATTATCGCGACAAGTAGGTGTGAATTGTAAATAATCATCGCTGTTGACGAGCTTCTGTGTGAAGTTCCTCGTCAACAGCGATTTTATGTTAAGGTCTGAACCAGCTCAAAAAGGCGGATCAGAGCCGTCCCGATTTAGTGCGAATGGTCGCTTTCGACCGCCGTCCCCGCGGCACGGTTCGTTTCAGCGAGCGCGACGAGTTCATCGTAATCCGCCAGGTTGTAGCTTTGGTCGTATGGCGTCGGGAGCAGTCCTTCGTTGATATAGCCGATGATTTCAGCGCGGCGCGGATCGTCCCATGACAGGTCGACACCGGTAATCTTCCAGTTGTTGTCAACCGTCGGCGCAACCGGTGAATTTTCGGCGAAATACGTAACAATCATGGTTCGGATCGAGGTGGACGATTCCCATTCCCGCTTTCCCGCCGCGAGTCCCTGCGCTTTAATTCCGGAGGAATAGCGGTAGTTATTGACCGCCAGCGTCAGCGTCTGGTCGTCCTGGAGCGGTTCGCCATGGAAAAGGACGTTCTCAATGCGTTCGCCTTTCGGCTTGGAGAGGTTAATTTCGTATTCGACTCCGGCGAACATATCATAGAGATAGCCCGGGTATTCCGGATCGAAGGAAATATTGATGTCTCCGGGTTTCCATTGATTGTAGCATTCCGCTGCCCATTCCATATAGCCCTTTAATTCCTTGCCTGTCACGGTCATGCGGTAGAGCGTGTTATCAAATTTATAAATATCAAAGATATTTCCGTAGTTAATATTTCCTTCCGGAAGGTCGCTGGTGTCCTTGAAAAGCGCCGCCGCGGTTACGTCCGCATCGGAATTGGCTAATTGAATATTGAGAATCAGGTCGATAACGGCGGTGTCGCGGAGCTTCCCTTCCGGCAGCCCAAGGATCTCATTCTCCGGCTGGAATTTCGCGGTCGTGACGCCGAGCGGCTCGCCCTCTTCGCCATTTTCGCCGCTTCCTCCGCCCTGAACGAAGGCGATCGTCTTTTCATGCAGTTCTTTGACAAGCGGGATTTCCCGAATTTCCGCGCTGGGTTCGGTATCGGACATATCAACAATCGTGACCTCGGAGTCGATGATATTCTTATCCGCGTCGAGCGTCAGGTCGAAACGGGCGATTTCTCTGCCGGAACTGCGGACGCCGCCAATGACGACATTGCCCTGCTTCTCGTTGACGGTGATGTGCATATGGGCGACCTGAAGGACGTCTACTTCCGGGTTATCATCCAGAATCTTCTGGGCTGAGTCTGATCCGCCGTCTTCATCGAACTCCGCGAACATCCCCATATGGGCGGAAACCATGATAATGTCCGCCTGATCGCCGATTTCGGCGATTGCCTTTTTGACGGCGCTGCTTGCCGCTTCGTAGGTCAGGTCGTCAATGCCTTCTTTTCCGCCGTCCCAAATCGGAATGTTCGGAGTGCAAACGCCAATCACGGCAAGCTTGATGCCTTCGCGTTCGATGATCGTCCATCCGTATCCGGTTACATATTCTCCGTCCGCGGTCAGGACATTCTGACCCAGAACCGGAAATTCCGCGGTGCTGAGCATTTTCAGCATGTTCGGGACACCCCAGTTGAATTCATGGTTGCCCAGCGCCATGGCGTCGTATCCCATGAAGTTCATGACCGCTATGATCGGATGCGGTGCGTCGGGATTTTTGTTGGCGAGATCGTCGGTCAGGATCGTTCCTTGAATATCATCGCCGGCGTCGACCAGGAACGTAATCGGGTTCTCCGCTCGAACCTGTTGAATGTATGTGTAAAGCCGGGGCATACCATTGTTGGCGGTTTCCGCGTTGTCCTCGTAAGAGTAGCTCCAGACATTCCCGTGCATATCGGAGGTGCCGAGAATAACGAGATGGGTTTCCCCTTCGGCGAATGCGACGGCTCCGGTCATCCCGGCGAGCAGGACAACAGCCAAACATAAAAACAGTAAATGACGAATAGATAGTTTCATGGTTCGTCCTCCTTTGAAAAGTATCTGTATCCTACCATGGTCAACGGGGAAAGAGAAGGTGGATTAAAGGCTCGAAAGTTAATGAAAAGAAGGAGCTTTTAACGCTCCTTCCTTTCATTAACTCGGTTTTTTATTTTTTCTCTTCCGGCTGAGGAAGAACTTCCAGTCCCAGTTCTTTCAGCTGTCCGTCCATTGCTTCCGACGGTGCGCCGGACATCATATCACGGGCGGCGTTATTCTTCGGGAAAGCGATGACTTCTCGGATATTCGGTTCGTTCGCGAGGATCATAATCAGGCGATCGATTCCCGGCGCGATTCCGCCATGGGGCGGCGCTCCGTATTCGAAAGCGTCCATAATCTGATGGAACCGTTCGCGCGCGACTTCCGGCGAAAGCCCGATCAGGTTAAAGATTTTTTCCTGAAGTTCGCGCTCATGGATTCGGATCGACCCTGAAGCCAATTCGTAGTTATTCAGTACCATGTCGTACTGATCGCCGAGGATGGCGCCCGGATCGCTGTCCAGCAAGCCCATGTCTTCTTTGCGCGGGCGGGTGAACGGGTGATGCGTCGCGTCCCAGCGCTTTTCTTCGTCGTCCCATTCAAACAGCGGAAAGTCCACGATCCAGCAGAACGCCAAGACGTTCGGATCGCGCAGTCCGAGCCGATCGCCCATGAGAACGCGGAGACGAGCCAGCGTGTCAAACGTGACGGGAGTTTTATCCGCGACGAAGAGGAGCAGGTCGCCGTTTTCCGCGTCCATACGTTTCAGCAGATCCGCGAATTTTTCGTCGCTGAAGAACTTTTTGAACGGAGAGGATGTTTCGCCGTTCGGAGCGATTTTAACGTATGCGAGTCCTTTCGCGCCCCAGAGTTTCGCCTGGTCGGTCAATTCGTCCAGCTGTTTACGCGTGTATTCGCCGCAGCCTTTCGCATTAATTCCGCGAACGGAGCCGCCGGAAGCGATTGCGCTTTCGAAAACCGAAAAGCCGCAATCTTTCGCCATGTCGGAAATGTTGACGAGTTCCATGCCAAAGCGCATATCCGGGGCGTCTTTCCCGAAACGATCCATCGCCTCAGCGTACGTCAGTTTCGGCCATGGTTTGAATAAAACCTTCTTTTCAGGCGTCACTTTCTCGATCATTTCTGAGAACATGGCTTCGAGCAGGTCGAGAACGTCGTTACGCTCCACGAAAGACATTTCCATGTCGAGCTGCGTAAACTCCGGCTGGCGATCGCCGCGCTGGTCTTCGTCACGGAAGCAGCGCGCAATCTGGAAATATTTTTCGATACCCGCGACCTGAAGAAGCTGCTTGAGCTGCTGTGGGCTTTGGGGCAGGGCGTAGAACTGACCCGGGTAAACACGCGACGGAACGAGATAGTCGCGTGCGCCTTCGGGCGTCGTTTTGAAAAGGATTGGGGTTTCGATTTCGTAAAATCCCCGGGCGTCCAGGTAATCACGGATGAACTTGATGACCTGATGGCGAAGGCGTAAATTGTTTTGCAACCGTTCCCGGCGCAGGTCGAGGAAGCGGTACTTAAGGCGGATTGCCTCGTCCGTGTTCTCGTCTTTATTAATGGAAAATGGAAGCGGTTTGCAGGTGTTCAAAACGTTGATTTCGGTCGCATGAACTTCGATCTCGCCGGTCGGCAGATTCGGATTTGCTGCCTCTGCCGGTCGCTTTTCGACGACGCCCGTTACCTGTAAAACCCACTCAACGCGGACGTCCGCGACGAGTTTCGCGAATTCCGCCGATTTCTCCGGATTGATAACAACCTGTGTCAGTCCGGAACGGTCGCGCAGATCGATAAAGTAAACGCCGCCATGATCTCGAAAACGATGAACCCATCCGGCTAAAACGACGGTTTTACCGGCGTCGCTTGCCCGGCATTCTCCACAAGTCGTATTTTTATACATAGAACGATCCTCTCTTGTTCCTATTAATCGCGACAGACGCGATGGAATATCAACTAATTGCGGGAAATTATAACGCGAAAACGACTTGAGCGCTCAAAAAATCAATTTTCCTTAGCCCGAAATTAAACGAATCGCGCTTCATGGATCGAATTTCGATCCATGAAGCGCGAGCAGGCGATAATGGACTCAGCGGGGGCGTGACGCCAGAATGCAGGATATGCACTGATTCAGGCTGATGCCCTCTTTTTTGTTTCGTGCGACAGATCGCCATGAAACCATTTTGGAATGAGGAGATTAACTTTTCCGCCTGTCTCGGTTTCGATCTCCTTATAATGCCGCGCCTAAGTCAAAGGGAGAAACTCTTCAGCCTCCTTCTGACGCCGTTCATTGATATTCGAAATCATCTCAGTGTCAAATTCATCTGGTTTGACTTCGGAAAAATTTGCGAATTCTTCTTAAGTTTGGTTCATTTTGTTCTCCTTAATCCCGATTTCTAATTCATTAAGAGGATTAAAGGAAAAACTTATTATTCTATAACAATAAAAAATTATCATAATAAGTAATAATATGTTATGATAAAATGGTGATAGTTTCGGGGGTTTA
>DAOUFB010000066.1:0-15857 GCA_034430135.1 Flexilinea sp.
GAGCATACGCAGCGCTGACACCCATCATCATTACGAGAACCGCCAGCATAAGAGTCAATAAATTATTTTTTTTCATTTTCTATTCCTTTTTTATTTTTTTTATCGAACGCTTGTAAGTTCGATTTCTATTTACAGTACGAAACTCGCGTTCAAAAAGTTCCAGGGTTATCCGACCTTTTCTAAACCAGTTTTGCGGCTTCTAAAATAGATTAATCAACCTTCTCGATCCGGTCAGGGACAAATCAGGAAAATCAACCGGCGTTCTTCTGATAACCCCAACCGCCCTTTCCAGCATAAATCGTAGTCATTCTTTTTCCGGGAATTTTTTACTTTACGGATGAAGTGAACGACGAAAGCGGGGAGAAAAGCGTTTAAAAAATAAAGAGTGCCTCAGAACCTTTTCGGTAGTTTTGAGGCACTTTCTTTTACTTGACGTTACGTGAGCGGTTTACGGCTGAACCAGAGCCGCATCCATCGCCGCGACCACGTCCGTGGGAATCACGAATTTCGGATTGCCCATCGCGCCCGGAGCAACATCATACTTCGCGAAGGCAATGGTCAAGTCGCCGTTTTCGTCAATGTAATAGCCGTTATTGTTTCCGATCGAGGCGAGAAGATCATCCCAGTTCAGTTCAATACCGCCCTCATTTTCGTCGATCCAGTAAATCAAATCCGGATTCGCCGCCGCCTGTGCGCGCATCTGCCGCTGAATTTCGCTCTTGAGTATTTCCGCTGCACTCGTTCCAGGAATAAAATAATCATCCATGTAAATCAACTCGCGTGTGGCTTTATTGAAGTTGAAATACGACGTCGAGATATAGGATGACCCGCTGATAGACGTGTATTCAATCGCCAGCGTGAGAATAGATTCCGAATTCGTTTCGATGAAGAAATCGAAAGCCGTCATAAAATGAGGAAGTTCGTCCAAATCCGAGGATTCACTAAGGACCGAGCGGGCGTCGACTTCAAACTGATCAATAATCCCATAAGCCACGCTGCGAATATATTCATTCAGACCCTTTTCCGCTGCAGCGTCCGCCATGCCCTTGACCGCTGGGATCGAGACAGACGCCTCATAATTCCCGATTCGAATGAAATAATCGGATTGCTGAACGAAATGAACCCCATCCGGATCGCCATAGACCATTTCACCATCATAATCATCCGTGAAATCGCCCATCATATCGAAGCCATACGCACGTTCCGCCGAATCAACACGATAACTTTCGTAAGCGCCAGCGCCTTGATCGTCAAGTTGAGGTTCAGCCGGAATATATACCCCATTTTGGTCGAAGCAGTCGGTCATCCGCTGTCCATTCTGATAATAATACCCACAAACATAACTCGGGTCCGTCATTTGCGTCAAAGCCTGAGCGTAAGCGCTGCTTCCGCAGACCATAACCAGAACCGCCAGCATCAGAATCAAATAAAAATTTTTCTTCATATTCATATCCTTTTTTACTATTTTCATCGAACGCTTGCAGGTCCGATTTCTATGCATAGTACGAAACTCACGCCATAAAAGTTCCAGCGTCGTTTAGCTCAGGGATACTTCGATCGTTCTTGTTTCGTTATAAAAGAGCCTGAAAAGATGAATAATTACCCTTCACGGGAAATAAAGGATTAAGAATCGAAGCCATACCCTAAGATTCACGCTAAAATCCAAGATTCAATAAAAAACGCGCCAAGCACATGGCGCGTCTTTTACCGATAATGATCTTATTCTATAAAATCTACTTGGCGTCAACGTCCTGAATCGATCCGCTAACAAGCATCACGACCGCGGCAAACCCTTCGTCGCTAATCGGCGAGAAAGCGAATTCAAGAATGCGGCCTTTGTCGTCGATAAAGGAAACGACGGAGATTTCTTCATTGTCCGGATTGATGTAGGTCAGCGCAAGCTTGTCATTGATCTTCACAAATTCGACATCTTTGACGTCCATTTTAGCAAGCGCATCGGCATATTCCTCGAGCTTCTTGAACTCAGTCTCAGCCAGCTGAACGCCGATCGTCGCGGCTTCGTCTTCGGTCGTGTAATACGCGATGAAACCATCCTCGCGATCCTCGTCCGTTAATTCGACCGGCAGGAAAACCGACGGCAGGAAGAACTTCACGGGAATTTCTTCCAATTCCACAAATTCGCCTTCGATTTCATTGGCCGCCAACTCTGGCTCGATGTCGCTCCATTTGACTTCAACGATCTCAGGCGTCGCTGTATCCTGAGCGAAAACCGGAAGAGCAATCAGCATCAAGCTTACCAATGTTAAGAAAATAATAGCTTTTTTCATACGATTCATTTTCTCCTTCAATGTAATTCGTTTTACGGAGAGCATTTTACGCTGATTTTTCACAGAATTCATGACCATGCTGCACGAACAGCCAATTTCTTGCACAAATAAAATTTTACGGTAAATTGAAAAGAACACAGGCCGAAAAAAAGTTATTTTTTGCTTCAATTGTGAATGTTCCGTTGCATCGCGCCGCTGCCGAGGCAATCGACGAAAGACCAACCGACCCGCGGCTGATCAAGTCGATATCGTCTTCTGCCGTAAAATGGAAATTTCCGGCATAACGGTTCGTCACTTCCAATCCTAACATTCCGGGTCCAATCATCCGCGAAGATATACGAATCTCACGTTCATCGGGCTCAACTTCCACAACCGCGTGCAGTGCATTTTCAAGCAGATTTCCAAAAATAACGCAATAGTCAATCTCTGAAACTGGCAGCGCGGCAGGAAGACCAAAATCATAGAAAATGCGGACCTGCTTACGTTCAGCCTGAGCTCGATAATACGAAGCTAACGCGTCGACGGCAGGATTTAAACAAACTATTTTCGGGTCGTTCGGAATAGTTTTGACGTATCGGTCCAAATATTCGCGCATTTCATCAAATTTTCCAGCGTTCACAAGTTCAGAAAGAATCCTTAGATGCTGACGGAAATCGTGATGAACCTTCCGCATTTCAACGGAATGATCCTCAAGCTGGCGATATCGCTGTTTCTCAGCTTGAAAAAGCTGATTCTCCTGACGCAGCCGCATTTCACGCGCCAATCCATCCGCAATTGTCCAGAGCAACTGATACATCAGGTAAATCAACAGCAAAACACCAATCCAGGCGAAAAGGCTTATCGTCCGAACTCTCCCGACGAGAACGTTTTTCACGTCAAGCGGAAGACACCAAACAAAAAAAACGGTCAACAGTAACGGCACAATGAAAAACCAGTTCCATAAAAAATCAAGCGTGGACGCGGTTAGCAGAGCTGGAATCCGAACCCGAAGCAAATGATAAAAAAACAGGACAACGGCGAAAGTGATACCCAAACAAGCCAAACCGGTCCGAAGCGTAAATGGACCGGATGAATCCGAGAGCTCGTACACCGCGAATAGATAGTTTGTAAAAAGCGTTCCCCATGCGGTCAGCATCATCCCATTCAGAAATACGAACCCCCACTTCCGCCAGTCATACGCAACCAACTTTCCGGTCAGCAGATAAAGCAGAACCGTCAGTGGTAAAAGGAATGTATTCGTCGGAAGCCGAAACCTGGTCGAAAGGGCAGCGCCGCCGAAAATCCCGACGATTAACAAAACAGCAAAAATCGGGATTACTTTCCGGATTGAAACACGAAAGTGTCCATATGAAGGAATTAGACAGCATAAGGCGCCTGGCAAAAGCATGAAATACTCAACGACATAGCGCCAATAAATTGCGTGATTCGTCATTGCTGTCTCATCCGATTTCGAACCTGATGTTGCGTAAAAGCGCGGAGTAATTCGGACTGGTTTCGAATCCGAAGCGGAAACCTCTCCTCGTTCAACATAACAACAAATCCATCAAAAATATTCTTCGCGAAATCCATATTAATCAGGACACCGCGATTAATCTCCAGAAATTGCGGAAATTCTGAAAAAAGCGTGCGGAGTTCGGCGAACGTTGAATTACTTAAGACCGAACTTCCGTCCTCCATCCGAATGATCATTTGATGAGCGGAACTGGTAACCGATACGATCTTTCCGGGTGGGAGAAGCAGCGTTCCATGAGGAATACGAACTTCTATTTCTTTTTCCTTACGCCCGAACGTCAAAAGAAAATCACTCATCATGCGCTCAAAGCGTTCTATTTGATACGGTTTTGTGAGGAAGTCGAATGGATGAACCGGATAGGCGTCCAGGCCGAATTCCGGCGCGCCAGTCACAAAAACAATTGGACAATCCCGGGAAATATCCCGTATCCCATCAGCAATCGCAATGCCGTCCCGGGTCTCCATACAAATATCCAAAAAAACAATGTCGTAGCGATCGCCATTCTGAATCTTCTTCAAAAAACAAATCCCATCCGAAAAAAGATCAACCGTTGACTTATCTTCCAAGCCTTCCCGCCTCAGGAAAGCCCAGACGTCCCGAGAAATATTTCTCCGATCAATCGCCATATCATCAACAATCGCAACTTTCATTCTCGTTTCCTAACAGGTAGAGTTTACGCTGAATTGAACTGTATCTTAATAGAAAATCCCATTTTTTGTTAGTTCTGCCTCACCATGACATGACGGGCTCGCGCCCCATTCCCCGGCAATTTCGCGGTTCGCTTAAAAGGAAGGCGGGTTGCTTCGCAAACCCGCCGTCTTACCCATGCGCTTCAATGTGCCCTGCGTGTTATGCAGCTAAAAGATACATCGCCAGCGTGCTGATAACTAAATGCCGCTTAAACGCATCAATAATGAAATGCTCATCAAAATTATGAATATTCATCGATTCATCGCACGGGAACTCAGGTCCAAAAGCGACGAAATTCCCGCCGAACTTTTTCGCGTACGTTCCGCCGCCGATCGCGAACGGCTCCGCTTCCCGCTCCTCCGTCACCGTCCGATAAACATCCATCAGGCGCGAGACCACAACGCTGTCTCTGGGTACGTAATGAGGCATGGCGCTCGAGACGATTCGGGCGTTCAGCCCATGCGATGCCGCCATTTTCTCATAGCGCGCTTTCATCTCATCGAGTGTCAGCGTTACCGGATAGCGGATATCGATGCAGATCTTCCGCTCCCCCGCCCCATAACGTATCATTCCCAAATTCAGCGTCAAAGACCCGGATTCGTCGTCCTGAGCCGCGAGTCCGAGCGATTCCCCGCCCGTCTCACGCCCAATCAAATCACGAACGAACGTGATCAACGCATCCGTCTTCCCGCTCAGGAAACGGGAAACGATCTTTACACCGCTGACAACTGCGTTAACACCAATTTGCGGCGTTGAACCATGCGCAGCCAAGCCCTGAACCCAGAGACGAACGTTTCCGTCTGCTTCGGTCGTGACTTTCGTCTCATACCCCACCGTATCCGCCGGATCAATCGAAGCTTCTAACTTTGCCGCGTCAACGCGCTTTCCGTCGAAAACGAAGACCGCTTCCGCTGGAACGGCGTTAAACGCCTCGCCCCCATGAATCGAGAGAATCGGCGAATCTTCGACCGGGAACGAAATCTCGCTCCAAAGATTCCCCTTTTCCGCGAAAATAAGCGGATATGCGGCGTCCGGAGTAAATCCCATGGATGGAATCGTCCGATGCTGAACGTAATAATCCATGCACGCTGATCCCTGTTCTTCGTTCGTTCCGACGATGACCTGAATCCGTTTCGTCACCGGCAGCTGGAGATCGCGAATAATCTTTAATCCGTAATACGCGCCGACCGACGGACCTTTATCGTCCGTTACCCCGCGCCCGTAGATCCGTCCATTGCGTTCATTTAGCGTAAACGGATCCGTGGTCCAACCTTTTCCGGCTGGAACGATATCGAGATGACCGAGGACGCCGATCGCTTTTTCACCGGTACCGTACTCGACGACACCGGCATAATTATCCACACTATCGATTTTGAACCCGTCCTCCGCCGCGCGATCCAAAAACAGCTTGAGCGCCCGCGCCGGTTCTTTCCCAAAAGGAAAACCGGGTTCAGTTTCACCGCGCTCGCTATTAATCGCGACCTGTGCGGCTAAATCCTTAAGAAAGTCGTCCCAATACGCCTCGACCTTCGCGGTCACTTGCTCTTTCAGTTGCTCTAACGTCATCATAGAAATCATTCCTTTCTGCTCGCCGAACGAATCGTCCGCACTGCATTCACCGGTCAAAAATCTCAATAAATCGGCACAAAGCCTTCGCCAACCTGTTCCTTGACCTCGTCGCGGGGCGTTCCAGCCATCATCAACCCCAATTGATTTGTCGTGACCGTCGCCGCATCAACGACACCCATCAACTGTCCCTCAAAAATCACCGCAATGCGATCCGAAAGCGCCCGAATTTCATCCAGGTCTTCGGAAATCAGGAGCGTCGCCGTACCTTTATCGCGCTGCGCCAGAAGGCGTTTATGGATATATTCCGAAGCGCCGATATCAACACCGCGCGTCGGCTGCGCCGCGATGAGAACGGATGGGTCACGTTCCAGCTCGCGCGCTAAAATCAGCTTTTGAACGTTGCCGCCGGAAAGGTTCTTGATCATGACGTTCAGGTTCGGCGTCTTTACCGTAAATTCATTAACCGCATTTTGCGTCTTTTTATTAATCATCGGGAAATCAAAAAGGCTTTTATATGAATAAGGCTCTTTATCGTGGTCTTCAAGGATGAAGTTCTCCGAAATATTAAAATCTTTGACGATCCCCTCTTTGTTGCGCTCTTCCGGGATATAAGACTGACCCGCGAGGTTATGTTCATATGGATCCGCGTAGGTCATATCTTTACCGTTAATCAAAATCTTTCCATTCGTCGGCTTGCGAAGACCGCTCAGCGCCTGAGCCAATTCTCGTTGACCGTTACCGGAGACACCGGCTAATCCGACAATTTCGCCGCCATGGATATCGAGCGTAAAATCGGTAACGCGTTCTTCGTCCCAATCGTTGTTCACGTGAAGATTCTGAATCGAGAGGCGGACGCCGGTCTCATGAACCGGATTCTTCTGATACTGAAGGACAACAGGACGTCCAACCATCTTTTCCGCCAAATCCGTCTTTGTCAGGTTAATGTTTCGTTCCTGAGAAACGGATCGCCCGTCGCGGAGTACCGCAATTTGATCCGAGATTTCGATAACCTCATGAAGCTTATGCGAAATAAAGATTAGCGAATGCTTCGCCGCCGCCATCTTCTTCAGGATCACGAAAAATTCATCGACTTCCTGCGGCGTTAAAACTGCCGTCGGTTCATCCAGGATCAGGAGGTCAGCCCCACGGTAAAGCGCCTTGATAATCTCGACGCGCTGCTGTTCGCCGACTGCCAGCTGCCAAATATAAGCGTCCGGATTGACAGCCAACTTGTACTTTTCGCAAATTTCCATCGTGCGTTTTCGAACCACGTCTAAATCAAGGAACGGACCTTTGCTGGACTTTAAGCCGAGCGCAATATTTTCCAGAACCGTCAGGTTGGATACCAACATAAAGTGCTGATGAATCATCCCAATTCCAGCGTTAATCGCGTCCGTCGGAGAATGGAATACGACCTCTTCGTCGTTAATCATGATTTTCCCGCCGTCCGGCTTATAAAGACCGTACAGCTGCTTCATCAGTGTACTTTTTCCGGCGCCATTTTCGCCCAATAGTGCTAAAACTTCGCCTTCGTTAACTTCTAAATTGACCCGATCGTTCGCTAAGACGCCGGGGAAACGCTTGGTGATATCAACCATCTGCAACTTGCGAATATGCTTCGATTCTTGAGAACTCTGGTTCGACGCCATAAATACTGATCCTTTCAAAAAAACCGTTTTGAGAGATTCAGGAACCGCCGAAACGGCGCTCCGCCGCTCTTGAATCCCTCAAACCGACCGCACCAAACGAACCATCCGGATCGGGTCATCTGCGTGATGACTTGGAAGAAGGGATGTACCTTCTTCCAAGTTAACATTCGACTGAGCCGGAAACGGACGATTCACGATAAATTCGAACGCTTCCGGCACAAGTTCAGCATTCCTTACTCGCCGAGCGGGTTGATTTTGCCGTCGATAATTTCCTTGGCAAGTTCATCAGCCTTTTCGATGAGTTTCGGATCGATTTCAATATTTTCCGTATTCCAGACGATCTTCAAACCGCCGTCAATGAACGTCAAATCATACGCCGTACCGCCCAAAACGCCCTTGTCCATCTTCTCGACAATATCGTTGATAATCGGAGCCCAGTCATAAACAAGGCTCGCGAGGACATTCTTATCAGCCAGCGGAATCGTATCCCACTGCGCGCCGATCCAATAACCGCCGCGTTCCTTGACGACAGAAACAGCGCCCGGGATCGACTGCGACGTACCGGTCAGGAGTTTCGCGCCTTCGTCCATATGACCCTCAGCCGCTGCCGCCATCGCGGAAACATCCGAGAACGACGACGTGTACGTAACGGAGACTTCAGATCCGCCCGCCGCCGCGCCATTCTTGAAACCATCAATATAAGTCTTCGCGTCGCCCGATTCAACCGGACCGCAAACGCCAAGCTTGCCGCCATCCATGAACATTGAAGCGATAACGCCAAGAACGTAACCGCCCTGCTCGGCGCGAGCCTGATAAGCGCTGATGTTCGGCTGGTCATAGGTGTCGGTCCCATTACCCCAGGCGAACGCCGTTTCCGGATAATCCGGGGCGATTTCCTGTAAAGACGTACCGTACTGCGAACCATGCGCAATCACGAGGTCGAAACCCTGATCCGCGTAATCGCGGATAGCTTCGCGCGCATTGGCGACATCGAACATATCTTCCGAGCGGACAAGTTCAAACTTGCCTTCCGGATATGATTCGCCTAACTTGACGAGCGCTTCATACATCGACTGGCTGAATGCGTAGTCATTGATTTTCGACGGCATGACCATCGCGACTTTGAAAACGTCATCCTTAGCCGAAACGACGCCAGCCAACATGGCTGCAACGAACACAACCAACAGAACTAATAATGCCTTTTTCATTAGATTTACTATCCTCCATTTTTTATCGCCCGCATCTTGCGGGCGTTGATACCCCAGCCCCACTCGGGCAGTTAGTTCTCGCTCCGTTCATACGGAACCGCCAACGCAGCCGGCTTGTCTCGGCTCTTGACGAAAACGAGCGTCAAAATCGTCAGCAGGTAAGGAAGCATCATCGCAATATCCGACGGGATATCGATCCCCAAAACCTGCATGCGCAGCTGGAACGCATTGACAAAACTGAACAACAACGCACCGGCAAGAACCCCCTTCGGCTTCCAACCGCTGAAATAGACGAGCGCGACCGCGATGAACCCCGTTCCATTCGTCATCTTTTCCTGGAACATGTTAATATTCGCGAGCGTGAACGTCGCACCTGCCAGTCCAGAAAGCACACCCCCAATCATGACACAGGTATAACGAATCAAGTTAACATTGACGCCAAGCGTATCCGCAGCTTGCGGGTTCTGACCCACGGCGCGAACCTTGAGCCCGAACGTCGTCTTATACAAGACGAGCGCAGCCAGCGGAACGAGCAGATATGCGCCGTAAACCATCAAGTTATGGTTGAAAAACGCATTCCCGATAAACGGGATTTTCGAAAGACCCGGTATCGCAACATTGCTGAAACCGTCGATCGATAAAACCGTGCCATCCAAAATTGTCTTGAATAAGAGCGAGGATAAGCCAGTTCCGAACATCGTCAAACCGATACCGCTAATCCCTTGCGGCGCTTTGAACGTAATACTAATCACCGCGAAAATCAGCGCCATTAGCAAGCCGCCGAGCATCGCAGCCAGAACCCCCAACAGCAAATTGCCCGTCAGGTAGACCGTATAGAATGAGACGAAAGCGCCGATCAGCATGATACCTTCCGTCCCCAGGTTGAAGACGCCGGAGGTCTGACCATAGAGTTCGCCAATTCCGGCGTACAGGTACGGCATCGCCAACTTAATCGCCATGCCGATGATCCCGAACAACGTCGCAGCGTTCAACAAATTACCCATTTTTTGCTCTCCTCTTCGATCGGTTCGTCGATATGATCTTCGCCGCGACGACAATTAAGACAACTAAACCCAATAAAGTATCAACAAATGACGAGTTAACCTGAACCGTTCGCTGCAGTTTCTGACCGCCGACCATCAAGCCGCCGAACAGAAACGACGCCGGAATCGTCCCCAGAGGATGCAAATTCCCGAACAGCGCCGCCACAATCCCGTTGAAACCGTAGCCTCCGGAAATATTCTCAAAAACACGGTGCTGCACGCCCAGGACTTCGACCGCACCGGCGAGTCCGGACAGCGCGCCCGCCAATGTAATCGCCAACGCCTGATATACCGGAACTTTGATCCCGCCGTAACGCGATGCGTCCGGATTGAGACCGACCGCTCGGATTCGATAGCCAATCGTCGTCTTCCACATCATGATATAAACGAGGACCGCTAAAAGAACCGCGAGTATCGAACCCGTATTAAGCTGAGTCGGGGGAGCTAAGCGGGTCAGGAAGGCAGTTTCGGGAAGAAGCGCTGTTTGCGCCGCACGCGTCCCTTTTTCAATTTCCGCCGGATCAATCATCGGACCGCGAAGCAGGTAGTTGGATAAATACATCGCGATCGAGTTCATCATGACCGTCGTCAGGATTTCGTTCACGCCCAAACGCGCTTTCAAAATTCCAGGAATACCGCCCCAGATCGCGCCCGAAATCATGGCAACGATCATGCAGATCGGGATCATGAGCCAACGTGAAGGAATCGGAATAAAAAGCGCAACCGCCGCCGAAGACAACGCGCCGACGATGATCTGCCCCTCGCCTCCGATGTTCGTAACCCCGCCGCGGAACGCGATACAAATTCCGATCCCGACGAGCAGGAGCGGCGTGGCTTTTAACGTCGTTTGGATGAGCGCGCGGGATGAGCCGAACGCCCCATTAATGAGCGCGGCATAAGCCTCCGGCGGATTCTTTCCAAACGCAATCAGCATGAACGCGCCGATTATCAACGCGATCACGGTCGCTAAAAGCGGAATAAGGACGTCAATAATTCCGTTTATGAAACGCTGTGCTTTGACTGACATTCATGACCCTCCATGGTTGGATTAGATTGGTCGTGTTTACATCACCATAACTCTTGTTAAATTTACCATAGTCCGAGCATCTAATGTCTGACAATTCGCACGACACAAATAACGAAAAACTCATGACAAATATAACGGGTTCACCTTTGGAAGCTCGTCCGCATCCCGCTCTTCATAACGGTAAAACGCCGGAATAAAGAGCACGCCAATCATCAGTGCCAGCATCGCGAACCCCGCGAAGCCGACCCAGAAATGAACCCCGAATCGGGCGGCGACCGGTCCGACGAAGAGCATCGTCACCGGAACCCACAAGCTAATCAATCCGGTCGAAATCGAGAATACACGTCCTTGAAGTTCCGGGCGCGTATGCTTTTGAATCAGCGCATTCAAATTTGCGACGCTCAGCGAATCGCCGATACCGGAAATTCCCCAGCCCAATATTGCTAAAGGAAGCTGACCCGGAGCGCAGCGTCCGATAATCAGAACGCCCAGCGTATAAACGAGATCGCCCAAAAGCGCGGAGCGAATCTGGCTCTTGAATCCGCCCCAGATCCCTAAAATGACGCCGCCCAGAACCGTTCCCAGCCCGAACGAAATTTGAATCATGGAGAGACTTTCAACGCCAGCCCCGAAATAGTCGGTGATCATCAGCGGCATCAAATTCTCAATCGGAACCAAAAGTAAATTCGTGACGGATACATATCCGAGGAAAAATAGAAGCCCGGGCGCGGTCAAAACGTAGCCGATCCCTTTGCGCAGCGAACGCGCACTGTACCGGATGTTTTCGGCAATCGAGCCAGCGGATTTAGCACGCTGAACCTTCTCTCGGATCGATACCGACGAAAGCAGGTAAATACTGAACAGCGCCGTCATGAAGTCAATCGTCAGGGATGCCGAGAGCGGGAGAGCGCGAATCAGGTATGCGGCGATCGTCGGACCGAGAATATTCGTCGACCCTCGCAGGATGTAGTCAATCGCATTGATCCGAGTCAGCTGACTCTTTGGGACGACGTCCGTCGCAAGCGCCTGAAGCGCCGGCCAACGGAACGAACTCGCAAGCGTGCGGATGAACAGAACGGAAATCATGATGATTGGATGAACGATGCCAAGAATGAAAAGGAGCGTCGCACCCAGAGAAATAGCGGCAATGACCGCGTTCGCCGTAATCAAGACCTGTTTACGCGAATAACGATCAATGATCGGACCCGCGAAAGGGAGAATAAAAACGTCTGGAACGAGTAACCCGATCCCCGCCACCGCGAGCCAAATTGCGGATCCGGTCCGCTCCGTGAGCCACCAAATCAACGTAAATTGCGAAATCGCCGTCCCGAGCAGCGCTAAACCCTGACTCGACCAGAGGGTCGCTGCTTTTGCTTTCCAGTCGCCTGAAGCGAAAAATAAATTTACAAAAACGCTTTTTCTGCGTCTACCTAACATATAGAAATACTCCTGAACCTGCCGAAGAACTGCATCGCGGGAGAGTCGTCCTGTGGAGACCCGGTTTCAAATAAAAACAGGTACACAAAACCATTCCGAATCGGTGAACGACCCATTGAAACGGGGATCAAAACGATCGCCGTTTGCGAATGCAATTCAAAAACGTGTCTTTAATCCAAGACAAAAAACGAGTCGTTTATGTGGTTAGCGGATTCAGGTGTACTGGTAGAGATAGCGGCGCACAATTTCACACCAGTCATGGCGCAAAATACGGCTGCTTTTTTCGTAGAACTGATTGGAGATAGAAATATTGAAGGCTGAATCGTCGTAGGAGGCAAAACCAGCACGACTATCGTCTTCCGCGTCTAACTCGAGGTTTTTTTGTTGCTCCATGTTGGGCAGCATGATGACCTTTACTTTGGCGTCGGCAAGTTGATATTTGAGGCGGATCCCCGAACGCCATGGAAAAAACCTGCCTCAGCCTTAGTATACGCCTAATTCAATTTTTCTGTCAAATCCGGTAGCGCTGGTAAAGTGCCAAATTGCCGCTCTTGCCATCTGAATAAAAACTCTCGCAAAGCGTCAGTCCTGCCTCGCCCGCCAACGCAGCCAGCGAGTCATGGGTAAAGAGATGAACGTAGCGAAGCCCGCGTGTCGAAGCTTCTCCATGCAGCGTGAAACGCCAATCCAACAAAGTATCGCCGTCTTCGAGCTCCGCCGGATCGAGTCCGACCGTCTCCCACGGCAAGACCCGTTCCATCAATTTAGGAGAGTTTTGAAATTGCCAAACGGAGAAAATCGCCTCTCCACCCGGTCTAAGCAGGCTCGCCGCGCCGCGCAGAACAGACAATTGGTTCTCTCGCCCGGGAATATGATGCAGCGCAGCGAAACACGCTGCCCCGTCAAAAAGACGCCCCCGGTACGATTCCGCCCAATTCGGGTCCTGTAAATCGAGGAAGTCATAGCCAATCCTAAATTGTTCGTTTGAAAGCCCGCGCGTCGCTTCCGACGCTTCAGCTAAAAGCGCACGGCTGAAATCACGTCCGGAATAACTGCCTCGTTTTCCCGACTTTGCCCACTCCACCGCCAGTGCGCCGCTGCCGCATCCCAAATCGAGCCATGACGATCCGTCGGGAACCGATTCCAGAAAAGCACGTACGCCGGGTTGGATGCGTCGGCGGGTCGCCGCAAACGCATCCCCAAACTCCTCATAGAAAACTCGATTCAGCGCATTTAACCGCGCCGCAATTTCAGGCATCATAAGGTCGTTTAATCCCGTGCGCTTTGATTAATCCGTTGGGTAATTCGAGGATTTATGTCGATGATGACTCTTATGCGCGCGGACAGGGATAATATTCCCAACGACCATGCGTTCCTGACCTGATTTCGCGAACTTGGCTAAACCTCCCTCGCTCGTCTCACGGTATAGCGACGGCATGTCCAGTCCCGTCTTCATCATCGTTTGAACCACCTCGTCAAAGCTGACGAAATGCGTCCCATCCGTGAAGAAAACGTATTCACCGACGAAAATCGCCGTTCCCACCGCGAACGCGTTCCGTTCAATGCAGGGAACCTGAACCAGCCCCATAATCGGGTCGCAAGTCAGCCCCAAATGGTGTTCCAGCGCCATTTCGGCGGCATATTCAATCTGTCGAATGGAACAGGAATACAACTGCGCGCACGCTGCCGCCGCCATCGAAGCCGCCACGCCGACTTCACCTTGACAGCCGACCATTGCGCCGGAGATAGAACCGTTATGTTTGACAACATTCCCGAACAGTCCTGCGGTTGCGAGCGCTTTCAGGACCGTTTCCTCAGAATGACCCAGATTTTCTTCCAAATAGCGAAGAATCCCCGGAACAACGCCGCAGCTCCCGCAGGTTGGCGCCGTGACGACGACCCCGCCAGTCGCGTTCTCCTCAGAAACCGCAAGCGTATAGGATATAAGCCGTCCGACCGAGGACATCGTCGGATTCATCAGTTTACCGCGCCGTAAATAGATCGACGCCTTTCTTGAAATGCCAAGTCCGCCCGGAATGACGCCTTCTGTCTTTAAACCCCGATCAATGGCGGCGTACATCGCTCTTCGGACTTCGGCGAGATAATCCCAGATTTTCGGTCCTTCGCATTCTTCGACGTATTCCCAAAATTGCTTGCCCGTCCGCGTGCAGTAATCCATAATCTCAGCAATATTTCGATGCGGATAAATCTGGACCGTTTCATCATCATCCGGACCAACGCTCAACGCTCCACCGCCGACCGAGTAGACGACCCAGGTCTTAATCTCGTCACTATCATCAAATGATGCGATAAATTTCATCCCATTTGGATGATATGGAAGCGTTTCCTGCGGCTTCCAGACGATTTCGGACCGATCATGAGGTAAAACGTCTAAAATCGCTTTGTCGGTCATGTGCCCTTTTCCGGTCAGCGCTAAACTACCGTAGAGTTCCACAATATAGTGCGATGCGTTTGGATTCTGGGCGTAAAACTTTTCTGTTGCTTTGCGCGGCGCCATTGTATGCGACGAGCTTGGACCATGCCCAATTCGATATAAATGCCTTATCGTATCCATTAATTAACTCCCTAATTCTTTCTCATCATACAATGCGTCGAGCTCGCTCTCTATCGCACGAAAAGATGCGCCGCGGTGACTCATTGAATTTTTTTCCTGTTCAGTTAACTCTGCCAACGTCTTTCCTAAGGTCGGAACATAGAATATTGCATCATACCCAAAACCGTTCGTACCGCGATCCTCCCGTAGTATCTCACCTTCGACCGTCCCGAACACTACGTTGGAATAGCCAGTTGAAGGATCAACAACCGCGGCAGCGCTGATAAATCGCGCCGTCCAAGGCTCCGGTTTCCCTGTAAGGCGCGAAACGAGGTATTCACGCCGGTCCTTGTCAGTTGCACCTTCCTTGGGGCAGTACCGATGAGAATAAACCCCCGGCTCTCCGTTCAGCGCGTCGACGACCAATCCTGAGTCGTCCGCTACAGTTACCATTCC
The DNA here is from genome assembly GCA_034430135.1 of Flexilinea sp. Taxonomy (GTDB): domain Bacteria; phylum Chloroflexota; class Anaerolineae; order Anaerolineales; family Anaerolineaceae; genus Flexilinea. Next base: position 15,435 of record DAOUFB010000066.1, read on the forward strand.
GGAAAGCTGAGCAAAAGCACGAGCCTTGATTAATGCGTTTTCTTCAAACGTCGTGCCCGTTTCTTCAATATCCGTGTCGAGATTCAGGTCCCGCGGCGTGACCCATTCAAACCCGGGTAAAATGCTTCGAATCTCGATGAGTTTATGTTGATTATTTGAACCAATTAAAATTCGCATGCGTACATTATACAATCTACACCTTTCCAAATTTATCTCACCTCGTATATAGTTACGAAATCAAAATTCGCCCGTTTTTAAATCAAAATAAATTCTATATTGATTTTTGCCGCAATATTCCTTTTCTGAAATTTGGCCGAAGCTTTATATCAAAAAAAACGCGAATCGACATTCACCGACTCGCGTTCATCTTCAATATCTCAAGTTAAACAAAAAAGAGTGGGTTGGCAATTTCCTACTCTCCCA
>DAOUFB010000067.1:0-4274 GCA_034430135.1 Flexilinea sp.
CGTCCGTTCCAATTTCCGTCAGCGGGAAACCGAAAATCACGACCCAAACGAAAATTCTTTCCGTCACGCCGGACCAAACCGCCTATCAGCTGAACGAGACACTAACGGTTACGGTCGACGTCAAGGCGGATTCATCCGCGGGGACCAATAAAAAGCCAACCGGCGCAGTTACGGTACAAGCCGGGACTGAGTCCTGTCTCATCATGCTGCCCGACGTAACGAGTTGCACGCTGCGGTTGAGCGATCCGGGCACCGTCGAGTTGACCGCGTCCTACGCCGGAGATGATACGTTCGTCTCGTCCGCCGCTGACCCGCGTCCGCTTTCGCTCCAGCAAATGGCGTTTGCGTTGGAACTCTATCCGGTCAAATTTGAATCCTGCGCTGACCCAACTATCGACAGGTCTGAGCCGCTCTCCCCAAAAAACAAAATTGTAGACGGGGTACCGCTGACCGTTTTTTATCCCGATGAGCGATTTCAAATTGGACGGGGGCTTTACCTGCATGCCGTCGTTGAAACTTTCTCGAACGTCTTTCCGAATGGGATAAGCGGCGGCATCTTTACGGCAGAACTTTGTCCCGAAACCGCCCCGGATCACTGTGCAACGCAAACCGCGGCATCCCAGCCCATCCCGAACGACCCAAACCGACAGGAAGCGCTCATCGCTTTTCCGCCCTTGCTTTATGCGGGACTGTATAAACTTACGCTGGACTTCAGCGCCAATGACCCAGCGCTCGGACGCCATCGCAGCACCGCACAAATTCAGCAAATCATGCCCGGTTCGGTGTTCCTCCAACCTGAGGGCGCAATTCTGGATATTCCGAGCCGAATGATTCATTGGGAAAACATCAACGCCTCATTCGATCAAGATCAAAGCTATACATTTTTATATCAATTAATCCTTGATCAGGATCATCAATGCACCACGCCCTTAACGACGGAATATCCGGAACCGGCATTCGAATCTATCGCGGTCCATGTTGCGGATTCCGTTCCCGGCGCTGGCATCTCGGACGACGCTTGGCGCAATGCTTTCAGTTCTCAAGGCATCAGCGGGGACATTCTCGATCAACTTCAGCCTAACCGATCATCGTGGCTTTCCGATCGCTGCGGATTAACAGCGGTGAACCAAGTCCATGCAGTCGTCTGCCGTCAAATCGGATTGACGGAACCGTCGAAGCTGACGCCAGTTTATGGAATATTAGATTCAAATTATCAAATAAGCGCAGAAATCGGTTTCCCGATCGATGTCACACTGAGTAAAACGGCAGCCGTGATCCTTCCAAGCGCAGTATGGGAATCAGCATCAGACGGCACAATTTACTGGCTGAACGCCCATGGAACCGACTTCAACTACTGGGCGGCGCCAAATTGCGATGACCCGACGGAGCGCGGGTTTCAGACCTCGTCTGCGCGGATTCCGGAGGATCGAAAGCTCAATTTCACCGCGAAACTCTTATCCCGCGCTCGCTCAACCGATCTGCAATTAGCAGATGCGGACGGCTTGGTGACAATCTCTCCCGGGGGCGGCTCGGATTGGCGCATGCTCCCAACCTATCATGGCATTTGCGGCTCATGCAATCCTAAAATCATGATGGATTTTGACTGGATAGCGAATGATGGCTGTGAATCTGACGGGGGATCAATTCGATTGACGAATCCGGACGGCAAGTTAACCAATGGGCAAACCTGCGAATATAACCCGTATGCTCATGTCGGCATCCAGTCTGATTTTTGTCAGGTCATGATGAGCAGCGCCCGCGAATTCATTTTTGAACTGGAAGAAACCGACACGCATCTCAGCGCTTCGACGCACCTTTCAACTTCATCCGGTAGAGGGGTCATAGCTGAGCCTTTATTCTCGCCGGATTCATCCATCGAAATTCCAGCCGACAGCGCAGTCGATTCAGACGTTTCCGAGAGCTTTTTCGCCGAACCCTCCTCCGATGCCGTAATCGAGGCGCCGGAATCGTTCGACCTGCTCAATGAGCTCGCCGCGCAGCTGGAAGAAACGGTTGAGCCAACGGATTTAATCATACGCGAACGCTATGGAGCGGCAGCGTTTGAATCATTCATGATCGCGCTTCCCAACAACCCGCCTGATGAAACCTTTATCGCCGACGCAAACAATAGCGTCCGTTTCCTCAACCGTGCCTTTTTCGAAGAAAGTTGGAATTTCATCTTCGACATTGAATCGCAGAGCGAAAGTCAGCGAAACTGCGCAGTTCCTCCCGACGGATTCACACTGGGATTCGAAATCAATTTAACGACCGGTATCACGACAGTTGAATTTCCATGCAGTTCACCGAACCAGTTTTCCGAACCGTTGATCTGCGAAACCGACTTTTCAGCCTCGGGGATTGATCCAGAAGAAGTCCTCGCCCTGCTGGGGATAGAGTTACGATTTGATGGGGACGAATGTTTCAATGAAGCTAACTTGCCGCTGGGCATCGAAAGACAAACCGTCGTAAGCGTAGTAGAGATCGAGACGGTTCCCATGGACGACGGCTTTGAAGTTTGGCTCTCCGACGACGAGCAAAGAACAAACCTGACCTTGTACTGCTATCAACCAGGGGTCGACCTGAGTTGCGCAGGGTCCTGCTGGGGAATCGATAGCCCGCTTCCGCTTGAGGACCCCAATACCGTTTTTATCCCCGCGCTAAACGCGCTCTTGCCGGACTGTTATACGGTATCGATCGACAGGGATGGACGCGTTACGCTCGGTGTTCCTTAAGCCCGACCGATTCAAAAAGAGTCAGCACCGGATCACCTCAAATTCGCAGTGTTTTCCTTTCCAGAGTTCGCGCTGTCAAAAACAACAGCCTCCCTTTGATAGGAGGCTGTTGTTGTCTTTCGTTTCTCGTCAGATTACAGCGACGGAACGTCGTAACCCAACGTGCGCAGCTTTTTCTTCAGGTCAATCAAGGATTTCTGACCGAAATCTTCGACCGCCAAAAGCTTTTCATCGCCGCCGTCAGCGAACGCACCGAGAAGATCGCCAACCGTCTTGTAGCCGCCGCTAAGGAGAGCTTCCGTCTGGCGCTTGGTCAAACCCAAAGATTCAACCGTGCGTTCCGGAGACGTCTTGGACGTTTCGCGGCTCTGCTTTTCGGCGATAAAATCCTGCCGAGCCTGGAGGCGGCGATAGAAGCGATCAACCTGTCCTTCCATGTCAAGCATACGCTGCTGCTGACCCGTGTAGAACGGATGGCAAGCGTTACAAACTTCGGTTCGAATTTCTTTTCGCGTCGAACCCGTCTTCCACGTATTTCCGCAAGCGCAGGTTACCTGAGCTTCCGGATAATATTCAGGATGAATATTTTTTTTCATGTCTTTCTTTTCCTTCCAACGGACGTTTTCTACTGAGCTTCGAAAACGGAACCGTGAAAAATCGTATCGAAAACTTTACGCGATCTCGACGGTTTCATCGTCGATTTCGACGAATTCGACGGGATCAATATTGACGCGCTTGCGTCCGCCCGGAAGCGTTTCATAAACGACGAAGCCCGGTTCTTTCGCGTACAGTGTATAATCACGACCCGTGCCAACGTTGGCGCCCGCATGAACCTTCGTACCGTGCTGACGAACCAAAATGCTGCCAGGAAGGACTAACTCGCCGCCAAAACGCTTAACCCCTAAACGCTGGGAATTGCTGTCTCGACCGTTGCGGCTGGAACCGCCACCCTTTTTATGTGCCATCTTTCCTTACCCCTCAATTGATTCAATCTGGATTCGCGTGTAAACTTGGCGATGCCCCGTCTTAACGCGATAATGCTTCTTCGGTCGATACTTAAAGACGATAATCTTTGGTCCTTTTTCCTCACCGACAACCTTACCCGTGACCTTCGCGCCAGAAACAACCGGCGCACCGATCTTGACGGCGCCGTCATTCACCAGCAGCAGGACATCGTTCAGAACGACATCAGCGCCGGATTCGACTTCGAGACGATCGACGACGATCGTCTGACCTTCAACAGCTTTATACTGTTTGCCGCCCGACTCTACGATAGCATACTTCATACTTTCTTCTCCAATCTTCACTTCGCCAGAACCCGCTGCGCAGCCGCCTCGGATCGGGGAAGTTGGCTTAAATTCATCGGCTTCCCGACGAACCGCTTTATTATACTCTAACGTTTACGGCTGTCAATCGAATAAAACTCAAAAAAGGTACGTTTGGCGGCGATTGTGAGTTGACAAAGTAAATGAATCCTCCCCAGGTGAAAGTACTGAAGACAGTTGCGTTTGCTTTGGCAACTGACCATTAAAAATAAATCAT
>DAOUFB010000068.1:0-4027 GCA_034430135.1 Flexilinea sp.
CAGCCCGGCTAGCGCGCTTGCATGGGGTGCAAGAGGCCCCGGGTTCAAATCCCGGTGCCCCGACAAACGATCTCTTCAGGAGATCGTTTTTTTATTCCGATGTTATATTCCAGCTCATCCAAAAGACCGCTAAATACCCAAAACGTCAATATATATCCAGATAAGATTCCATGACGGATCAACGTTATCCTAAGTATTCGGACTTATCCCAAACCGTAAACCGTCACAGAGATCATTCTTAAAGATCAAATTCCGGCATGAATACCGCTCCGGCACCTTATTCATTTCGGAAAAAAACCATGATTTAAACCCTTGACGGATTTAAGAATTTGCCCTATAAATATGTAGAATTTATTTTCTATTTCAGCGAGGCGCAGTTCATATGACCAATATCCTTTTTGTTCCTGACAAAAATAACGTCCTCTTATCGCAGCACGACGAAACCGTCGATCAGCTCATCCTGAAAATCAGCAATCGAACGCTCCCGCTTCCAGACGACACGCGTGTCGAAGACTGGATTGAAGTCAACGGCGTTCTCATTATCGCCCTCGCCTCGATCCCCAACCGGATCGACCGTCTAAGCCTCCGCCAGCGCGAAATTCTCGAGTACTTCCTTCAGGGACGAACGCGGACCTATATCGCTGAGAAGCTCGAGATTCAACCCGTTACCGTCGATTTTCATCTCCAAGCTGTCAAAAACCATTTTCAAGTTCGCTCCCGCAATGAACTTTTAGCCGCTTACGCGATCGAGCGCTACCGAACGGCGCGCCGTTTCGACCGATTCCAAACGATCGTTTATTCACCTGATTCAAAAAGATAAAAACTGATTTGGGAACTTTTTCCGTCTCTCGGTCGTATTATACGTAAATCAGGGAGGAAAGTTGATATGTTTAATTTAACCTTTTCACATAAAAAACACGTCCGCTGCGGGTTAGTTCTCCTATCCCTCGCGCTCGTTTTCACGATAACTGCAATACCGGCGCTGGCACAGGCGAGCCAGCCCACCGGAACAGCTCTCGTTTGTTTTGACGCTTTCGGAAATCCGCGTCTTTCAGCAACATCCGTCGCCGCTGATCTCTGCTACACGAGACAGGGACAGTTAACTAGCTTGACTTTTGGTCAATACGCCTTAGCCTTGACTCGAAATTCGACCGCCACCGTTGGAGCGCCGGGGTCAACGAATCCGAATCCGTTAGGTCCGAGCGTGCCCACGGTCCCAGCTCAAGAACCGTTAGCGACGCTTCCTAACCCACAGGCAGCGAGCCCGTCAGAAAACGGACCAACGCCTTTAGACGGCGCTCCGATGGCTCCATCCGTTCCGGAAGGAACGACGCCTCTCGATGTTCCCGGCGGGGAACCGATTCCGCTTCTTCCCCAAGAATGGCTTGGAGATTCTCCGATCTTAACAGAGACGCCAACTGTTGATCCGAGCGCAATGCCGGGCACAGAGACGCCAACTGTTGACCCGAGCGCAGTGCCGGGCACAGAGACGCCGACCGTTGATCCGAGCGCAGTGCCGGGCACAGAGACGCCAACCGTTGATCCGAGCGCAATGCCGGGCACAGAGACGCCGACCGTTGACCCAAGCGCAGTGCCGGGCACAGAGACGCCGACCGTTGACCCGAGCGCAATGCCTGGTACAGAGACGCCAACCGTTGACCCGAGCGCAGTGCCGGGCACAGCGACGCCGACCGTTGACCCGAGCGCAGTGCCGGACACGCCGACCCCAACCGTCGTCCCGAGCGCAATTCCGGACACACCGACGCCAACGCCGACAATGACAGCAACCTTGACGACCGTAAATCCTGGGAAGCCAGTTCTCATCGCGCCGAATAACGAATCCACAACGCGAACCCAGACGTTCAGCTGGAACCTTGCCTCAGACACGACAAAATACACGCTGAACTGGCGCAATGAATGGGGCAATACGGGCAGTGTTGATCTTCCTGCCAACGATCCCGCCTGCGGCGCTGCCTCCTGTTCGCTGACGATCGTTCTCCCGATCGAGGGAAAGTACACCTGGACCGTAACGGCGAAGAACGCCGGTCCGTATGAAACCGTCTCGAACGAGATGACTTTCCGCGTCAATCCGAATATCACGACGCCGGACGGCATTCTCCCAAGCGGTGCGATCGGAAATAAACGCTGGGTATCGTTCGTCTTTACCGACGTAAGAGACAACGTCGTCGCCTACAATATCAAGATTTACAACGAAGCGAAGAATGAAGTTTTGGACGCAAAGCGCGACGTTAAAGATCTTTATTTCTCAAACGGGCGCGTAACGTTCAACGTTTATGTTGACCTTCCAGCGGGTCGGTATACCTGGCGCGTTCGCGGACGAAGCAACAACTCACTGAGCAACTGGTCCGCGCCGATCGAAATCCGCGTCGGCTACGCATATGTCCCGCCGGTAAATCCCACACCGCAAACATATAAGCCGATCGTTATCCAGCCTGCGGCGACAGCAACGCCCGCCGTTCCGTCATCCGAGCAGCAGAATACCGAACCACGCCTCCTTTTCCCAGCGGATAACGGGAAAATCAACGCAGAGGAAGCGGCGATTAGCTGGATTGACCAGGGCGAACACGTCGCCTACTATGAAGTCGCTATTCGCGATAAGACCGGCTCAGAACTGCTCCGGACGCACCTCGATCGCAACGGCGCTTACTGCACCGGTAAAAACTGCCGCCTGATTTTTGAATCCATCGACCCGGATATGGGCTACACGTTCCAACTGACCGGACAAACGGCGACCGGCGAAAAGAGCCAGACGTCCGAACTGCACTTTGACGTCGTCGACGAAAAGCTGCCGATGCAGGGTCTTTACCCGATGGAAGGGCAGAAGACCGAGAAACGCCCGTACTTTAGCTGGTCAATTCCGACGGGAACGGCGGATCCGGACAAACTGACGTACGCGCTGCGGCTGCGTTCGGTCGCGAATAAAACCGAAACCATTTATTCCGACCTTGTTTGTTCCGATGATCGGGTTGGCTGTTTCCCGGGCGGTGGCTCGTTCATCCTGACCGAGAACCTCCCGAGCGGTGAATACACGTGGCAGGTTCAGAACAAGGAGACGAACCTCATGACGGAAGAGATGAAATTCGTCGTTCCGTAAGGAGTTCGGGTAAGATTGTTATATCTGGAGGAGATATGACGATTCAAACCGCAACCGCTGAAGCTCACCCCAACATTGCCTTTATCAAGTATTGGGGAAACCGCGACGAAAAAAAACGCCTGCCTGTCAACGGTTCCATATCGATGAACCTTGGCGCGCTGGCGACGCGAACAACGGTCACGTTCGACTCATCTCTTTCAGCTGATTCACTCACGATTAATCAGGACACGATTCACGGCTCAGCCGCGGATCGTGTCTTTTCGATTTTAGAGTTGGTTCGATCGCTCGCTGGAATTTCCGCTCATGCCTCCGTCGTTTCGAGCGCGAATTTTCCCCTCGGCGTCGGGATCGCCAGCTCAGCCGCCGCTTTTGCGGCGCTCGCAGAAGCCGCCTCCTCCGCAGCGGGGCTCGAACAAAGCGAAGCGGAACGCTCCCGCATCGCCCGTCTCGGCTCCGGCTCTGCCTGCCGTTCCGTACCGGGCGGCTACGTCGAATGGGTAATAGGAACGGGCGATGAAGATTCAACCGCACACACCATCGCGCCGGCGGATCACTGGCACCTCGTTGACTTAATCGCGCTTGTATCCGTGTCCCATAAAAAAGTTGGTTCATCCGCCGGTCATCCGTCCGCAAAGACAAGCCCCTATCAGGCGGTGCGCGTCGCCGACGCTCCGCGTCGTTTGGACATCTGCCGAGAGGCGATCCTGAACCGCGATTTCGCGGCGCTGGGTCGAATCGCCGAAGAAGATTCAACGCTAATGCATGGCGTCATGATGACGCAACAGCCATCACTCCTATATTGGGAAGGCGCATCGCTTTCGATCATGAAATGCGTTCCGGAATGGCGCGCGGATGGGCTTCATGCGTTTTTCACCTTTGATGCCGGTCCGAATGCGCATGTCCTGACCACGC
>DAOUFB010000069.1:0-17249 GCA_034430135.1 Flexilinea sp.
GTTGAGGGCTGCTTGCATCCCCGAACCGCAGGGGAGCGGGAGAAGCCCCTCAAAAAAACTGTTAATAAATCGAGATGGACGGACTCCCCGAAGCGATAAGCGAGTGGCCTGTCCCCGTAGCGTAGCGGAGTGGGGGAGTCATGGACATCTCGATACTATAAAAATATTCACGTCTCTTTCCTACGCAAAAAGCATTTTGGGACAGCCTCATTCTTATATAGTAATATTCGGAATGGTTTGTAATTATGCTAATATCTCTTCATATTTTCGACTTGTTAAGTTCAGCAATATAATCTAAACCAAAGGTCTCTATTTCATTTAATACTCTTTGGAATTTTGTGCCTAATGCGCTCAAAGAATATTCAACATGGGGAGGAACTTCCGGAAAAACTTTTCTAATGATTAGTTTGTCTTGTTCAAATTGACGAAGTTGTCTTGTTAATACAGTTCGAGTAACATCTGGAATCAACCTTTCAAGTTCACTAAATCTTTTCGTGCCTGTACTCAGATGATACAGAACTACAATTGCCCATTTTCCCTGTAAAACTTTTTGAGTAGTAACATAGGGACATTTATCATAAATAGTTGACATTGTAACCTCCTTGAATAGCTTATAGTACCTAATAAGATACTAAGTATTATAAATGTTCGTACTTCCAAAATCAAGACTTATAAAATACAATGATGGCAAGAGAAAATCATTTCTTAAAAAATGAGAGGAGATCTGCTATGAAAAATGAAGTTATGAAAGTGTTTAATGCTTACACAGAAGCGTTATCGAAAGGAGATTTTGGCGCGGTTTTTGAGACGATATCGGAAAATATTGTATGGCATATGGGAGGAGAGAGTTCACTTTCCGGTGTGGTCGTTGGAAAACAGGCATTAGGAGAGCGTTTGGGTGAATTTACAAAAAGAAGCAACGGAACGTTTAAAGTTATGACAAATTGGGCCGCAAGCAATGACTGTTTTGTGGCTGCCAGTGTTGTTTCTTTAGCGGAAAGAGGGAAAGAAAAGCTAAGTGATCCTGGAATTGACCTATTCAGAATAGAGAATGGCAAGATACAAGAAGTTTGGACTTTCGCGGAAAAACAAGATGAAGAAGACAAGTTTTGGGAGTAAATCAAATTCATTCTTAGTAAAAAAGTTAAAAATTTATGTGTAATGATATAACGAGTGATTTTTTTACTAAAGAATAAAAATTAATACTATTAAAGGGGGACTATTTACGCCAAAGTGTAGAAGTCCTCCTTTTTAAGATAGCCTTAAAAGACGGTGCAAGCACTCTATTTTGTTTCTAAATACGATTTGGGTACAAAAAACCAAGACAAGAGAGAAAAAGATCGTTGACAAGCAGCAACAGGGAGAGGTCCTCGGTATGGATAATATAAACTCCTATCAATGTCGACAAGTCTCTGAGCTGAAGGCGCCTGTCCCCGAAGCGTAGCGGAGCGGGGAGTGTGGTCATTGTCGACATTGATTTTAATAAAAAGTGAATATTATCCGACCAAAATTCGTTTTGAGACACCTTCCTTTGCTTTATTTTCTATAAGTTTGCCATTTGAGACGTCAGGTTCGCCGCAGTTTCGCGGAACGTCTCGAGCTTTTCCCGCTCTTTCGCGACGACGGCGGCGGGCGCTTTATTCGCGAACGGCGAGTTTAACAGTGTCTCAAGCCGTTCGATCTGAGCCGTTGTTTCGGCGAGTTCTTTTTTCAGCCGTTCGCGTTCGGCTTCCGGGTCAATTTCCTCGGCGACGCTTAGATAAATCCCGATGCCTGACGCAGCGGTGGAGAGCGAGCCGGCGGGTGCGCTGTCGATGGATTGGACGATGCTCAGTCCGTCGGGATCGAGCGAAGCCAGGACGCTCAGAACCGGACGCATTTCGTTGAAGAGCGGTTCATAGCCCCCGGCGTCAATCGTCGCTGGAATTTTTAATCCAGCCTTGACATTCTTTTCCGTACGAATGTTGCGGATCGCGCGGATGACGTCCTGGACGAGCGTCATTTCTGCGATCGATTCACCGTCAATCGGATAAATTGAACCGGCTTCCGGCCACTTCGCGATAATCAACGCGTCTTCCCAGCCCTGTTTCGGCGCAAATTCCGCGCTTTTATCGATGGATGCGGCGCGAAGGTGTCCCCAGAGCGTTTCGGTCACAAACGGCGTGAACGGATGAAGGAGCCGCAGGCAGGTATCTAAAACACGAATGAGCGTCTTCGTCGTCAGGAAAGCGCTGTTGCCGCCTTGTGCTTGCTGAATCTTCGCGATTTCAAGATACCAGTCCGCATATTCGCCCCAGAAGAAGTCATAAATCTGGCGTCCGGCTTCGCCGTAAGCGTGGCTCTCCATGAGACGGTTGACTTCCGTGACGAGCGCTTCCGTCCGGGACAGGATCCAGCGGTCAGCACGGCTGAGTTCCGCCGGCTGGGACGGGTCGAGCGCGTCTGGCGTCCGATCGAAAGTTGAAAGAACGAAGCGCGCCGCGTTCCAAAGTTTGTTGGCGAAATTGCGGTTGGATTCGACTTTTTTGACGCTGAGATTCGTGTCGTTGCCGGCGGTTGACCCGACGAGAAGGGTAAAGCGGAGCGCGTCGGTTCCGAGCTCGTCCATGACCGTCAGCGGGTCGATGACGTTGCCTTTTGTCTTGGACATTTTTTTGCCATGTTCGTCACGGACCAGCCCATGGAGGTAGATTTCCGTGAACGGGACTTTTCCGGTCAGGTACAGTCCGGACATAATCATACGCGCGACCCAGAAGAAGAGAATGTCGTATCCGGTTTCCATCATGGACGTTGGATAAAAGTATTTATATTCCGGCGTTTCATCCGGCCAGCCGAGCGTTGAGAACGGCCAAAGTCCGGACGAGAACCAGGTATCCAGAACATCTTCGTCCTGTTTGAGGTTCGTCGATTTGCATTTCGGACATTTATGGACATCGCTTCGGCTGACGATCGTTTCGCCGCAGTCCTGACAATACCAGACGGGGATTCGATGCCCCCACCAAAGCTGACGGGAAACGCACCAGTCTTCAATATTTTCGAGCCAGTTCAGGTACACTTTCGTGAACCGTTCGGGAATGATTTTTATTTCGCCGGAACGGACGGCTTCGATCGCCGGCTTGGCGAGCGATTCCATCTTGACGAACCACTGGGTCGAAATCATCGGCTCAATAATTTCGCCGGAGCGCTGGCTGCGCGGGACGTTGAGCGTGTAATTTTCTTCCTTGATGACGAGACCGGCGTCCTTCATGTCCGCCCAGAGTTTCTTTCGCGCTTCAAAGCGATCAAGCCCCGTATACGGTGCGCCGGCTTCGTTGATTTTGGCGCCTAAATCGAGAATGCAAATCGACTCCAAATTATGCGTTTGCCCGATTTTGTAGTCGTTCGGATCATGCGCCGGCGTGATCTTCAGCGCCCCAGTCCCAAATTCGCGATCAACATATTCGTCCGCAATGACCGGAATTTCGCGCCCGATGATGGGGACGCGGACATTTTTGCCAATGTATTTTTGATAGCGCTCGTCCTCGGGATGAACCGCGACGGCGGTATCCCCGAGGATCGTCTCGGGACGGGTCGTGGCGACGGGAAGATATTCGCCGCTTTCGTCGGCGAGCATGTATTTAAAGTAGTAGAGGAAGCCGGGTTCTTCGCTGTATTCAACCTCGAGGTCAGAAACGGCGGTTCCGAGCTTTGGCGACCAGTTGACGATGCGCGGACCGCGGTACATTAAGCCGTCTTCATAAAGGCGGACAAAGAACTCCGATACCGCGCGGGAGAGACCTTCGTCGAGGGTAAACCGTTCCCGCGACCAGTCACAGGAAGCGCCGAGACGGCGGATCTGCTCGCCGATGCGTTTCGCGTAGAAGTCTTTCCATTCCCAGACCTTTTTGACGAAGCCTTCGCGCCCGAGATCCTGACGCTGGATACCGGACTTAGCCAATTCCCGCTCGACGACCATCTGCGTCGCGATACCGGCGTGATCCGTTCCTGGAACCCAAAGTGTCGGGAATCCTTTCATGCGGTGATAGCGGATCATCAAATCTTCCATCGAGACGAACATGGCATGACCGAGGTGAAGCTCGCCTGTGACATTCGCCGGGGGGATCGAAATCACGTAAGGTTGAATCGATGGGTCGAAGTTCGCGCTTTTCGGGTCATTCGACGGGCGGAAATAACCGCGATCGTTCCATTCCTTATAAAGCGCCTCTTCGGTCGTCTTAAAATCGTAAGTCTTAGGTAATTCCGGATAACTCATCTTAAATATTTCTCCCTGTTAAATCAAAAGCTTTCGTCCTGGTCAACATGATTGAGGACGAAAGCTAAAAATTGCTCCCGCGGTACCACCTCAGTTCGCCACGCCGTTTCAGCGGTGCAGCGCGCTTGGTTTTTGCTGTAACGGGCTGACCCGAACCGCTCTACGAGCCATTACGGCTTTTCTGCGGTTGACCTGATCGGGCGACAATTCGGCGCGCAACTTAAGGAGTTTCAGCGTAATCTCCTATTCTCTGTAAAGCTCGTTTCGCCGGGATATTCCCGAAAATCTCTATCCGTAATTATACGTTTATCTGTTGCACCGCTGCATCGCGGTGTCCGAAAATATGACCCGGGGGTAGTGCGTGTGAGTTGAAAAAGTAAATGCAACGGTTCATAGAAAATAGAATCTTTTTATTTTTTTTAGTCGGCTAAAGAAGAAACGTTGCATAGACATTGTTTTTTTTTGGGGTACTATAAAGTATAGTGATATAATTTACAGCAGTCTTTTAGGAGGGGAAGATATGTCTGCGATAGATTTGATAGTCTTGGGAATCATTAAAGAAAAAGAACAAAGCGCCTATGACTTACAGAAAATTGTGGAGTACAGGAATATTTCGAAATGGGTTAAAGTCAGTACGCCGTCAATTTATAAAAAGGTAATTCAGTTAGAAAAAAAAGGCTTCATAAAAGGTAATTTATCAAGGGATGGAAATATGCCTGAAAAGTCGATTTATCACATTACGGAAAGTGGAGAGGCGTACTTTCTTGAACTTATGAAGAAAATACCTGATCAAATGGTCAATATATTTTTGGATTTCAATGCCGTTATCATCAATTTGGAGCTGGTATCTCCGTATGAACGAAGAGATGTGACGGAAAAAATCAAGAGCCAAATTCATCAATTTCAAAAAGCGGTATCACAGCTGGAGAAAGAAAGAACAGACATTCCAATTACCGGGAGGGCTGTTCTGAATCAACAGGTATTGTTGTCAGAAGCATTGAATAAATGGATTGAAGACTTTAGAGCGCTGTATTCAGAGGAACCGTGAAAAGTGATAAACAACAAAAAGGACGAAGAAACCCTGAAGGAATTGAGAGAAATAACAAAAGTCAAGGAAAACTGGGGTGAAATGCTTGATGATGTTGCAGATCATGATACGCATCCTGTTGTTCGGATTCACAGCGCCGGAGCAATTCGAATAACAAGAAAAGCATTGGAGGAAATTGAAAATGCCGCAGATAACTAAAGGGGGAAAATATATTTTTGGCTGGTCAAAGATAAGTGAAAATGGAAGACTGATATTTCCTCCCATGGCAGCAGAAGAGTATGGGCTAAAAGAGGAGGATCATATTTACATTGTCTCAGGCAGCAGGCAAACAGGAGGTTTTTGTGTATCGACGGAACCATTGCTTGTTAATTCTAAAATCAAAAACATCCTGGAAGAAAATCTGAGTTTGGCAGATAGAAGTTTGGAGGAGGGAGAGTTAATTCCCTATAAAGGAAGAAAATATGGCTGGCTCGCACTGAAAGAGAATACGATTCATCTCTCAGTGCAATTAATGAAGAATTTAGATATAAAAGTCGGAGATAAACTCCTGTCTATTCGCAGCAGCGACATTGCTTTTACAATGGGTGCAAAAGGAAGATTGATCAACAAAGCATATAACTATCCAGGAATAATCGAAGTTTTTTGAAGAATCTGCGTACAAGAAGGCATATATAATGCGTTTTGAAATGAGGAAAAGCAGCGAGGCAGACTTCAAGAATGGTTCAGGATATGTAGACACCTACTCTTGATTCAGATCCGCGGGGTCAGCTTCCGTCTCATTTGCGTTGTGTTCCGAGTTGTCCAGCATGGAGGGGTTTCCCTTCTTTCGCGTCACGCGGATCATCGCCACGCGGGACCCGTTGCGAAAACCGGGTTTGACTTCCAAATTCATCTCCCGATAAAACCGCACGACAGTTCCGACCAAAATTTCGAAAGGCAGAACTTCTGCCCGCTCACCTGTCTTTTCGTTCGTTTCAACCGTTGTTACCATGACGCGGTTCCAACGAACCAACCATAACAAAATCGTACCGCATACCGCGGCGATTCCCACAACCCATACCCAAATCATTCGTTTCCACCTTCTTCCGGTTTATGTTCCGTCTCCGCGGAAAGTACCGCGAAAATCTCCTCCCCGTATAGCTCTCGCCGGACGGGATAATCGCTCATCAGTTCGTTCAGTTCAGCTTGCGAACCTGCACCGCGGACGATAATTCGCTCCATCAGCTCTTTAGGCAGGATCACATCCGAAGGAACATCGCGGCTCAAACCGGCGTCACGCCGCCAATCGCGGAGCACCTGCCGCCGAATCATAATGGCTTGGTCCGGAAGCGGACTCGACGACGGACGCGTCAGCTCTTCGTTCTCTGGTTTTTGGAGAAGCTGACGAAGGAGGCTTTTCCCATGCTTTCGAACCAGACGGTCGCTAAGCCCCGGGAATTGTCGAAGCTCCTCCATCGATTTCGGATGCTGTGTTGCCAGATCGGTCAGAACGTCGTTGCGGATGACGCGGTAGGTGGGCGTATTTTCGCGTTCAGCGATGAGTTCCCGCCAAGTCACGAGCGATTGCAGCCTTAGTGCGTCTTTATGGGTCAGGTCCTGTGGGAATTTCGCGACGCGCCACCAGACCGCCTCCATTGGACGATTCGAACCGCAGGGCGTTTCGCAGAGATGACGGAAATCTTCCTGCGCGAGCGGCATGAGATTCCGTTCGCTCAATTCAGCCGAGAGCCGATCGCGGAGACGATGCAGGTACATCGTATCTCCCGCACCGTAGCGAATCATCTCCTCATTAATCGGACGTTTTCCCCAGTTTGCTTTTTGGTATTTTTTATTTAGCGTGATCCCGAATTCGCTTTCCAACAGCGTGCAGAGTCCAATCTCTTTCCGCCCTAAAATCTTCGCGGCTATCATTGTGTCAAAGATGTTTGCGAAGTCAAAATTGAAATCGCGCTTCATCGACAGGATGTCATACTCTCCGGCATGGAAGATTTTTTCAATCGCGGGATCCGCAAAAACCTGACGGAGCGGTTCAAGCGATTCAAGGAGAATTGGGTCGAGAAGGACATGACGTCCGCCTGCTGAGAACTGAACCAGGCAAACTTTCTCAAAGTAAGCGTAGAGGCTGTTGGACTCGGTATCCACCGCAATCGTTTTGCAGCTCCCCAGCCACCTCGCAATTTCGAGTAAATCGCTATCCTGTTCGATTAATTCAACTTCATAATCTTCAAACCTTATCCGCATGGGGATTATTATACACGCGACGAATGGGGATTCTCTTCCCGATGGGAACGGTTTTCTGACGTTCCGTTGTCAAAAAATACGAAGTTAAGGCATAAAAACTGCACCCGAATTCACGATGAAACGGTTCATTATTTTTCTTTGCCTGGTTCTCATGCTGGTTGGATTGCCCGCCTGCGACATGGTCGTCGATCGCGAGAGTCAGGCGCTCGAATCTGAAGCGATCGCGCTGGTTCGGACGCTGCGCTTTGACCCGAACGCGACGGCGACAAATGCTCCAGTTATTATCCAGCCGACGAGTACGCCCGTGTTGGTTGAAGCTCAAGCGTTCTCTCCAACCAAAATCCTCCCTGAACCAGCTGAGCCGGTCTCCGATTTGGTTGTATCGGTGCTGCCGGCTGAGGACCAGATCCCGGCTGCCCCGCTGGAATCTCCAACGCCCGAAGTGACAGAAACGCCCGTGGTGCCGAAATTCCCCGTCCGCGTGGTTAATCCCAACGCAAGCGGAACAAATTGGCGCGATTTGCCCGTAATTCCGACGTCGATATCCGAAACGACACGGGCGATTTATGCTTTCGGTCAATCGGAAACCAATCGTAATCCGGTTTTTTTCTCTAAAATCGGCGATTGTCAATCGATGCCGGACGTTTTTTTAGGAGAGTATGATCCATCCTATCTTTCTACGGAAGTTCGGGGTCAGTTGGGACCGCTGATGCAGGCTGTGGATTATTTCGAGGGCTATAACGAACTGAGTTACTCCGTATTTAATGGAATGAGCGCAGCGTCCGCGCTGTCAACAATGTGGTCCGATCCGAGTGTGTGCTTGAAGGGTGAGTCTGCGATTAAATGTGAATTGCGGATGCACCGACCCGCTTTCGTCTTCGTCAATCTCGGGACTAACTGGGACGTTAGCTCGGACTCGGAGGTTTTTGCTTCCTACTTCGATGAGATCGTTATCACGATTATGGAATCCGGCGCAGTACCGATCCTGATGACCAAGACGGATAACGTCGAGGGGGATTGGTCGTTGAACGCAATCGTCGCCCGCACGGCGTCAAAGTTTGACGTTCCTTTCTATAATGCCTGGAAAACGGTTCAGCACCTTCCGAATCACGGATTGGATACGAATCGGAAAAATATCTATATGACGACGGATGCCTGGCCGTATCGGAGCCGCGGCGCGCTGGAAATGCTGGACTTTTTGGGACGAAACCTCGATCTTTATTAGTTCATGAAGTCGTTTGAATCGCTGCGGAGGGTTCTGCGGATCGAGTACAATAAGGCAGAAATATAGATAACTGGAAAATGGAATCACGTGAGGAATTGAGCATGAAAAAAGTTTGGCTCTTGTTGGCGATAGTGATCGCCGTTGGTTTACTCGTTGGCTGCGGTACGTCGGACGCGGGAAAAGGTTCTGGCGAGGCGGCTGTGGTGGAGTCGTTTTACCGTGCGATTATTGCGCATGATCGGGACGTTGTTGGAACGTTGGTTTGTGCGGATTGGGAAAAAGACGGGAAGCGTGAAGTTGACGCATTCGCTGGAACGACGCCGGAATTAGTGGATTTTAAATGTTCCGTGAAAGAATCGGGCGTTAGATCTGCGACCGTTACCTGCGAGGGGAAGATTGCTGCCTCTTATGGCGCTGAGATAACCGATTTTCCGCTTTCCGATCGGGTTCATATGGTTGTTTTAGAGGGCGGCGAGTGGCGAGTTTGCGGTTTTGAGTAAAAGACCGCGAATTTCAATTTTTCGTCGGATTTATTTTCAGCCCTATTTATATAGGGCTGCTTTCTGTTTTTGAGCAGGTTGCCGTAAAAAGATTTATACGCGTTTTATGTAAAGCCTGATTCTTTTTGAATAGATGAAGTTTGGAAAGAGGTCACCATGAATGAAAACTTATTCGCATTATTGTTAGCGATAACGGTGCTGGGACTGATTATCTTTACGGCAGGTGATTCGCCTCTTTGGATATATCAAGGGTTTTAAGACATGGAGCTAAAACTGATTTTCGTTTTAATCGGCTTGTTCGTCGTTCTGAGGTTGATTCGGAACGCACGGATCCGTGAATTGGGGCTTATATTTTTATCGACAGCTTTCCCGTTCGTCTTTCAATCGACCGTTCCTATTCGGAATTTCTCGTTCTGGTTTCCGTTCCTTTCTATTTTTCTGACGATCTCGCTTTGGATCATTTTCCACGAGCGCGTATCTATCTCAAAAGAAGATTCATCTGAATTGCGCAAAGAGCGTTTCGATCGAAAGTTGATGATTTCGCTTGATTTTGCGTTGATCCTGTCAACGGTAATTCTGATCGTCGCGCTGCGTCCATTGGGACTTGACACTTTCGTATTGAAAGCTGTGCCCCCGCTTATGGGGCAGGCGGCGTTGCCGCTCATCTGCGCCATTCTTGCGCTGGTGGTGATTGGACTCGGCGCGCGGACGAAGGCTCGCGGTGCTTTTTTCAGCGGGTTTATTGCCCTGATCCTGGCGCTCCTGTTGATTCAAAAGACGGACCTCTTCGCGGAATGGGCGAGCCGGTTTTTACGAATCTCGGTCGGACAGGGCGTCGATTCTGCGGCTGGGAGCGACTTGCGCTGGTTCGGTTACTCCTATATCTCATTCCGACTTCTCTCGGTCGCGATTGAAGCTCGAAAAGGACGAAAATTCGCGGGGACGCCGGGACAGTTTTTAATTTACGTTTGTTTCCCCGCGACGTTAGCCGCAGGTCCGATTGATCGCTATGATCGCTTTTATAAGGAACTCGTCAATGATCAGCGCATGCAGGACGAGGATTGGTACATTGCGCTGGAGCGGATAACGCTCGGACTATTCAAGAAGTTCATCCTTGCGGATATGTTGTCCTACGTGTCGCTGTCGGCTCAAAACGCGCCGCAGTTCCTTTCGGCGGGATGGGCATGGCTTTCTCTCTATGCTTACGCCTTTCAGATTTATTTTGACTTCGCCGGCTATTCGGACATCGCGATCGGGCTTGGGCGGATTCTTGGATTCCGAATCCCTGAAAACTTCAACGCGCCATACCTGAAACGCAATATTGCGCTTTTCTGGAACAACTGGCACATGACCCTGACCGGATGGATCCGGAATTACTGCTTTAATCCGCTGACCCGCTCGCTCCGAAAGAAAAAACTCCCGCAGTGGCTCATGATTCTCGTCGGACAGTTGGTTACGATGATTTTGATTGGGCTGTGGCATGGGGTCACGGTTAATTTCCTGATTTGGGGTGTCTGGAATGCGCTGGCGTTATTCGTTCATCAACTTTACGCCGATCGGCTTGGAAAACGGGTCCATAGCTACCTTGAAAGTCGAAAGGTCATTCGCGGGGCATACGCCTTTTTTGCGACGTTCCTTACCTTTAATATCGTATCGTTTAGCTGGGTTTTCTTTACGCTCCCGTCTTTCGACTTGGCGTTGACTTTTATTCATCGTCTCTTTTCATGAGAAAACAAATTCAAACCTTTCATCAATGTGCTTGTGCTGTCCGTGTC
This sequence comes from Flexilinea sp., assembly GCA_034430135.1. Lineage (GTDB taxonomy): Bacteria > Chloroflexota > Anaerolineae > Anaerolineales > Anaerolineaceae > Flexilinea. Next base: position 11,042 of record DAOUFB010000069.1, read on the forward strand.
ATGGCATTTCGGCTGATTGTGCGGATGGTCGGATCGAGATGTCCGGCGGCAACGGGTGCTGACATTTTTGCAATGGGTATAACGGATTGAAACGGCAGTTTGGACAGAGGGCGATGTTTCGGCGTTGTTTGTTAATGAACCATTTTTTTTGTGTCCGAAAAAAATGATGAAATTCGGTACAATATATACTGTCCTTGCGCCGTGTGCGGTATATGGATGTCTCGTTCCATTATGACGCGATCGGAGCGGCGTTGGCGGCGGAGGAATTTTTAAGCAAGGCAGAAGCGTTATATCATGATTCGGGTTGTCCCCGTGTTGGTGATTTTTTTGAACGATGACTAAATTGATTCGAATTTTATTAAAAGGACTTTTGTTCCTGGTCATATTGGGCGGACTGTTTCTTTTCTTTTTCTGGAAAGGAACGTTTTCCTCTTTATCCCTTTACAACGTTATTTGGAAAGGGCGTGAACGTTTTCCGTTCGGGGAGACGCCGCGTCAATCCTATAACCTGAGTTTATCGAATCTTGACGCGATGTTCGCGGCGCATGAAATTTCAGCCGCCGGACGCAAGGAGGCTGGGGAAATTCGCGTCGTGGTCATCGGTGATTCTTCGGTTTGGGGTACGCTCCTGAGTGCGGATGAAACGCTTCCGGCTCAGCTGGACGGGAAAACTATCGTCGTCGACGGTGAAGAAAAGCGCCTCGAGGTTTACAACCTCGGATATCCGACATTATCGCTTAGTAAGGATTTCTTAATCCTGAATCGGGCGCTGGCGTATGAACCGGATTTGGTGATCTGGTCGATGACGTTTGAATCTTTTCCTGAAGATAAGCAGCTGACAACCGCGCTTGTCGCGGATAATGCTGATGAGTTTAACGCGTTGGCGGAAGCGTCGGGGATTAAACGGAGAGCGGAGTGGAAGCCGGTCTCATTTTCGCGTATCCGTCGGGATGTCTACGATTTTTTACGCTTACAGTTCGTCGGCTATTTCTGGAATGCGACCGGAGTGGATCAAGACCTGTCGCTCGGTTTCAACGCGCCGCTCAATGATTACGAAGCGGATGCATCATTCCATCAGGTTAACGGGGTATATCCGATGCACCTGCAGTCCTGGGACGTTATCCGTGCGGCAGTCGAGCTGGCGAAGGGGACGAAGATCCTCATTTTTAATGAACCGATGTTTATTGGAACGGGCGAAAACCATGACATTCGTTACAATTATTACTATCCTCGCGTTGCGTATGACGACTGGCGTAAGACGTGGCTCGAATCTTGTGCGGAGCAAAATTATTCATGTATCGACGCTTGGAATGCGCTTGAAAACGGGAATTTTACGAATAGTGCAATTCATTACGACCCAATCGGCGCGAATCGCTTAAGCGAGATTATAATAGACGTGTTGCCGCAAATCTTATCGACAGATTAGGGGTTTTCGGAATTGAGCTTGTCATTATTGCATAGAAAACCTGTGATGAAATGAGATCATGAACTGGAATCAGGGAAAAACTACGAATCTAATAAATCGCATGGCAGGGATGATTTTCTCTCTCTGCTGTTTTTTCGTGTTGTTTGCGACGGCGAAAGCCGATTCGCGGAACGAGATTCACGTCAATTGGCGTGAACTTCCTGTGCTTCCGAGCCGGATTAGCGCTAACGCGCGCGAAATTCTTCGGCAGGGGCTTCTCAGCGGTTACGATCCGCATTCGTTTTCGAAAATTGGCGACTGCTACGCGAGCACGTCCTGGTTCATTGCGGATTTCGATTTAGGAAAGCAATATTACAATCTGGGTCCATTTGAGTCAGATTTCGCGCCGGTTATCGAATATTATCAAGGCTCTTTCGGAACACATTCCTTAGCGGCGCGTCCCGGTTTTACGGCGGCGTCCTTACTCTCTCCAAGCTGGATCAATAATACGACTGCAATTTCCTGCGACGCATACGCTAACCCGTTGGACTGTGAGCTGGCTGCGCAGAATTCCCTATTTGCGATTTTCTCGATCGGGACGAACGACGCTTTTAATCCTGCGCTTTTCAAGGAAAATATGCGCGAGGCGATTGAAACCGCGATTCGACAGCACCGCCTGCCAATCCTGATTACAAAGGCAGACGATATTGAAGGCGGTCACCTGATTAATCAGGATATCGCGGATTTAGCGGAGGAATATGATCTTCCGATCGTAAATTTTTGGGCTGCGGTTCAGGATCTTCCGCATAAGGGCTTGCAGCAGGACGGGGTGCACCTGACGTTCTATAAGAACGATTTTAATGACCCGCGCGCCTATGACGCAGGCTGGACATTCCGCAACATTTCTACGCTGTACATGCTTCAGTTGCTAATGACCGAAACGATTAGTCTTGAGGAAGAAATCGCTGCGAATCCGGTTGAAGTGCTTATGGCGGATGTCCCCGCGCCTGGAATGATGGCGGCGGCGCCGGCTGGAATTGAATCGGACTCCGGATTGATGAGTCCCGCTGAGATCATCCCGATTCGCCAGCGGCTCGCAAAATACGCTGTGTCCTATGACCATTTGGCGGGCGATGGTCAAAACTCTCAACAAGTTTCAGAATCTCACGCGAGCTTGTTCGTCACGGCTCAGAACCTGAGCGGTTCGCTATCCGATTCGATCTTATATGAAATTGGACGCTTGCGTCGGGAACCGCGTTCGATGGAAAGTGCGGTGTCGTACTATCGGGACAACCCGATGGCTTTCATTCCCGAAGTCCGAACGCAACGTGCGGCGAGCGTTATTTCCGTTCCCGATGACTTGAGAAATTATCCGTATACGAAATTGATTTGCCCAGTGGAAAGCTTAGAGGTGCCGACTCGATGAATTTACATGAAATGATTGACGTGATTAAAGAACGTATTCTGAACGAAGTTCTGGAAACGCCGGATCGGAAGATTGATGAAAAGACGCCGCTGATTAGCTCTGGACTGATTGATTCGTTTCATTTGGTTGACGTTTCGATTTTCGTCGAAGAGGTCTTCGGCGTTAAGATCGAAGATTATGAATTGAACGCTGATACGTTCGATACGACTGAAGAACTGGCGAAGCTTATTCAGGAACGCCTGAAGTAAGATTCGATTCAATCAATAGATTAGAAATGAATCTGTCATTCGCACAAATCAGGCGGGTAGTTGTTGGCTGCTTCATCTTAGGCAGTCTATTCATTTTAGCATCGTGTTCACCGTCTCCTACGGCGACACCGACCTTGACGTCGACGCCGGAAGCAACGATGACGCCCGAACCGACGCTGACGCCCACACCGCCGCCTTCGGTCGGAACGGTTAATGGCGTTTATATTGCGGTTGAAGATTTGGATCGGGAAATCGCGAATATCACGCGGGCTGCGGGTGATCTGAATCAGGCTCAGCCGGAAGATGCACGAGCTGAAGCGCTCGACTTGTTGACTGATCAGGCGTTGCTCATTGCGTATGCGCAGCAACATGGTTACCAATCGGATTCAGCCGAAATTGACGAACGGATCCATCGCCTGATCGCGGCGCTCGGAAGCGAAGAGGCGTTTACGCAATGGAAGCAGGAAAATCATTACTCGGACGATGGCTTTCGCCGTGCGCTTGACGCGGAACTGGCGGTTGGGTTCGCTCGTTCGGAGATATTCGCCGAAAAACTCGCAGTGGTGGAGCAGGTGCATGCTTATCAGATCCTGACATCGACGAAAGGTCGTGCGCAGGAGTTCGCCGAAAAATTAGCGCTGGGGTTTGACTTTATCACTCAAGCACGCAACAACGATACGATTAGCGGCGGAGATTTGGATTGGATCGCCCGCGGGGTTCTCGTTTATCCCGAGCTCGAGGAGGCGCTTTTCGCGCTCGAACCGGGACAGTTTACCGATGTTATTGAGACTGAGATCGGGTTTCATATCCTTTTCGCAGCTGAAAAATCGAGCGATCGCCCGTTATCCCAGCAATCCCGTGAAATCGTTGAACACCGCGTGATTCGTCAATGGCTCGACGACGCACGGGGCAGCGCGGACATTCGCCTGAACCCATAATGCTTCGTCCATGCCGACGCCAAAATTTGATCCGGATCTTTTAAATCGTCGTGCGGAACGCCGAGCGCGGATGCGCCGGGCGCGAAACCGACGTTTTTTATTCGCGTTTCTTGCTGTAGCGGCGGTCGGAATACTGGTTCGGATGATGGTTCTTTCGTACGGGAAACGGGCGGCGACGCTGGCGACACCGACCGCCGAAGAAACAAAGATACAGGCGTATCAGACGCTCTATGACGCTTTATTTGTGACTCCAACGGGTACCGCTACTTTGACGATGACCGCGACCGTACCGACTGCGACGGTGACGCCGCTTCCCAGCGAAACCCCGACGCCGACCGCGACCGCAACTTTGACGTCCACACCGAGGATTGGGACGCGGACTCCGTGCGGGAACGCTGAGACGTCCGCGGATTCTGAACCCTTGATCGGCGAACGATTTTCGGTTCTGGGGCAGCCCGGCGCGATTAATGCGAATGTCATGTATCCAAATTCGAACTGTTCCTGGATGGGCGTGGCGGGAATCGCGACCGATGCGCGTGGCGAACCCATGATTGGGTATTACGTCCGGGTTGGCGGGTTCGAGAATGGCGAAGAGAGAGAGACGATGACCGGACTTTTTGAGGCTTACGGTGAATCCGGGTATGAGATAACGTTAGCCCGACCGGTTCAGGAGATTAAAGGTCCATTATGGATTCAGATGTATAATCCCGAACGAAAGCCGGTGTCTGAGAAGACTTATTTTGACCCGAGCGAACGCTGCGAACGCAGCTTGATTCTGATTAATTTTCAGCGGGAGTAAAACGCTTCCGAAAATGGAGAAGGAGAAATGATGAAAAGAAGTGAGTGGATGAAATTTATGATGTTGATTTTTCCGCTGGCAATTCTGTTGAGCGGGTGTGGAATTCGTCAGGCGCAGGATGATCAGTTGGCGACCGAGGTCGCGCTGGCGGCGACCGGGATTCATCAAACGGCTCAGGCGCAGTGGACCGCGACGGCGACGGCAACACTCGTGCCGACGGAGACGCCTGAACCCACGCCGACGGCGACGGCGACGGAATTTGTCGGAACCGCGACGCCGGACGAACGCCCGCTGGCGGAAAACTGGCAAAGTTGGCCCATTGTACCGGAGATTTCCGATACGGCAAAACGAATTTTTGAACAGGGTGTTCATGAGTTTGGGACCAACCCGCGCATTTTTTCAAAGATTGGCGATTGTCAGTCTGTCCCGAGCGTTTTTATGGGATATTACGGCATGGGCTATGAAGGCATGCTGAGTCAGCAGGATCAGTATCTTCAAACGACGATTGATTACTTTAAAGATTCTTTCCTGTTGGAATCGTTGGCGGTTCATGACGGCATGTCGGTTGGTTCCGCGCTGACGACGACCTGGTCGGATCCGAAGATCTGTGAAAAGGGGGAAAACCCAATTCTCTGTGAATTGCGCGTGCATAACCCGTCGATTATGTTCGTAAATCTGGGCACGAATTGGGTCGATGGACTTGGAATGGACGTTTATTACGACTATCTCGCTGAGATCGTCGACATTCTGGTCAGTCATGGAGTCCTTCCAATCCTGACGAGTAAAGCGGACAACGTCGAAGGCGGAAACTGGATCAACCGCGTCACAGCGCAGGTCGCCCGAGATTACGATATTCCGTTTTATAACTTCTGGGTGGTTGCCCAATACCTGACGAATCAGGGGCTGTCAGCAGAGAATCATATCTATTTGACGACCGAAGCCTGGGACTATCGGAACTATAATGCCCTGCTCGTGTTGAACAAGGTAGGGTCTGAGCTGGGACTCTTTACGCCGGGTGAGGCTATCGCGGAAGAAACACCGTCCGCAACGGTTGCGCCTTAATCGGTTCTAAGTTTAAAAAAAGAAAACCTTCGAGTTCAGAAGGTTTTCTTTTTTCTAAGTGTCCCTCGATATCGAGCGGACAGAACGACTCGAGCCTCTTTCCCCCTACTGGCTGCGGAGTGCGGTGTTCCTTTGCTTATGTCGCTAATTATAGTGACTTCTAAAAGTGTGTCAAGTGAAAAAAAAGGCGTAAAAAAGCTTAAACTCAGCTTAATACTGTGCCCTGCGGCATAGTTGACGACTCTATCCAAAAGGTCAATTGACAAAGTAAATGCAACTAAACTTCAGACTTTCTGCCTGCCCCGGTTGCATTTACTTTGTCAACTCACA
>DAOUFB010000070.1:0-2002 GCA_034430135.1 Flexilinea sp.
GGCTTCGGTCTCCCGGCAGCATTCAGGAAATCGCTGCTGAAGTCGATTCCTACGGTGATTTCGACCTTACTGGCGACACTCTCGGCATTTATAATGATTCTGTCCGCCCCGCTTTGCGGATCAATTTGGGTAAATAACGATATGGGCGCGGGATAAACCCCGCTTTGCGGATAAAGTTGGAATGATGATAAAGAATATAGACTGAGGCGAATCTGGAATCTTGAATCTCCCGAATCCGTTCCGCGAAACGACCTACCCCCGAAGCGACCTGTCCCCGTAGCGCAGCGGAGTGGGGAGCGGAGTGGGGAGCGGAGAGGGGAAGTGAAGACGGGACACCCCCGCCCGAGAGGGCGAAGGGGAGAGGAGTGTGTCGGCTGCGGATGCTTTGACCCCCTTTTTGTCATTGCCGAATTTGGGGTTTGAGAATACAATTCAGGCAATCAAAGCGGCGCAACGTCGTTCATCTTCTCAACCGGAAAGGAATTTTTTAAACATGAATCTCTTCTCCGACTCGGAACGCGCTCAGGGACTCATCGAATACGTGCTCATTCTGATCATCGTCGGCGTCACGATCTTCGTGCTGCTGACGCTGCTGGGACCCGCGATTATGAAGTTCATTCAGGAACTGATCGCGCCGGTGTAGCGCGGGAAAGGAACGCCATGAGCGGACGCGGGTATGAAGCGGTGACGTTCGGCTGGAAGCTGGCGAACTTCTTCTTCCCGTGCGCTTGTCTGGGCTGCGGAAAGACGGGCGGGTGGCTGTGCGAGGATTGCGTTGAAGGTTTGGAACGGATGCACGAGCCGCGCTGCCGCCGCTGCGGCAAGGAGTTGCTGACGGATGGCAGTTGTCCGCTCTGTTCAGTGTTGCGCGAGATCGCGTTTGAAGCCGTGCGTTCGGCGTTCGTTTATGATGGGACGATCCGGGACGCGATCCATGAATTCAAGTTCAAGCAAAAGTTGGGGCTTTCCTACACCTTTGCAAACGCAATTTTTTCCGTATACTTAAATCAGAATTGGCAAGTCGACTGGGTTCTCCCGGTGCCGATTTCGAAAGAGCGGCTCAATGAGCGCGGATATAACCAGTCCGCCTGGGTCGCGAAGACGTTCAGCCTGAAATCCGGTCTTCCGTACACGACAAACGGAATTTGGAAGCGGCGGAATACGGCGCATCAGGCGGCGCTGACCGAATCGGAACGGCGGAAGAATCTGGGCGGTGCTTTCAAGGCTGAGCCAGTACTTGTAAAGGGAAAGTCGGTATTGCTGATCGACGACGTGTTAACGACCGGAACGACAATCAACGAATGCGCAAGGGCGTTGCGGAACGCCGGCGCGGAGCGGGTTTACGGTCTGACGGTCGCCGCGACGCGAAACCGTTCTTGACGTAAAAATAATTTAGGAGGATCGTCATGGAAACGAAAACGGTAATTTACGGGAAGAACTTGGAAATTTCGGAACGGATCGAAGATTACGTGACGAAGAAGACTGAAAAGTTCGCGAAGTTCATTTCGAATATTGAAGAAGTCCGCGTGGACTTGGCGTATTTGAAGACGGCGCGGAACGCTGAAGACCGATATGTCTCCCAGATTACCATCCGCGGAAAAGGTTTTATCCTTCGGACCGAAGAACGCGCGGATGAGCTTTCTGCCAGCTTCGATAAATCGTTCGATAAAATGACTCGCCAGATCGAACGCTTCAAGGGGAAACGCGGACGGACGCATCTCGAAAAGATTTTCGTCGATCAGGGCACTCCGGAGTCGGAAGTCGAACCGATCGAAGAAGCAGTTATCGCACGCCGAAAGAAATTTGCGCTGGTGCCGATGACCGAAGAGGAAGCGCTGGAGCAAATGGCGCTTTTGGGACATGAGGATTTCTTCGTTTTCTACAACGGCAACACGTCAGCGATCAACGTACTGTATAAGAGGATGGACGGAACGTTCGGTCTGATCGAAACCGAGATTGCATAAATAGGCAGCATAAATGAATTGAATCGCTGTTGATGGGT
>DAOUFB010000071.1:0-4223 GCA_034430135.1 Flexilinea sp.
TTTTTGTTTGATGTTGTAATATTTTTATTATTTTTCTCTTGACTATGGAAATTTGAAACGCAGACAAAATGACCGCCAAGACTCAGTTTCTTTTCTCGACGCATTATAATTGACTTCAGCTACGGGTTCTCGTAGGTTCAAATCATTTCTTCACGAATTGGAGGATAATGCAATGGCTGGCGTGGCAGGTTTTCCATTATATTTATGGTTATTGATTGTATTGATCATCGTTTTGGTTGTTCTCTGGTTTCTCTTTTTCCAAGATATGAATGGAGAGAAGGGTTCTTCTAAAGACGAAGAACGTGATGCGGCGGGGAAAGAACCGGAAGCTGATCTGGCTGCTGAATCGAAGGATGAGCTAAACGAGGAACTCGAATTTGAGCGGGTGGAAACGCCCGAATCCGAAGTCTCGGCGGATCTTCCGGAGGAGAGCGCTGGCGGAATTCTCCATGTTACCGACGAGCTCGAAGAGAACGAGCCGGAGGATGTTGCTGAATCCCCAGAAGTTGTTTCCGCGGTCGAAGTGGACGAGGTTCCCGATGAGGTCGTGATTGAGGTGGAAGAGGACGACGTTGAGGATGTCATCGTCTTTGAGGGAGATATGAGCGGTAAACCGGACGCAACGGCTGAAAAAGCTCCCTTAGCGGAAGATCGTCTCCAAATCATCGAGGGCATCGGTCCCAAAATTGAAATGGTTCTGAAAGATGCGGGTGTGAAAACGCTTCGGGAACTGTCGGAAATGAGTCCTGAATCAATCAGGGCGATCCTGTCGGAGTATCCGAGCCTGCGGCTCGCGAATCCGGAATCCTGGCCGGAACAGGCACGGTTAGCGGCAAATGGGGATCATGCTGCGCTTCAGGAGCTTCAGGATAAGCTTAAAGGCGGACGCATCGTCTCGTAAAAAACCCGTCTAATCTGGACGAAAAAAGATCGCGCTGTTCAATAGCGCGATCTTTTTTCGTCCTATCTGTCCGCGGTATCGCCGGAGAGATCCCCAGCGACACCGCAGGTCGAATCAAGTTTATTTCAGGATGACGCGGGCGTCAACGACCTTGAGTCCCTTACCGTCTTCGTAGACCATAATCGGGTTCGCGTCGGTTTCAGCGATCTCGTCCTTGAGGTCCAGGATCATCTGCGAGTAGCGGGAAATCGCCGTCGCCATGGCTTCGCGATCACGCGGGGCTTCGCCGCGTGCGCCGGCGAGGATCTTCGCGCCGCGGATATTGTTCTGCATCTTCAGCGCTTCAACGTGAGATACCGGCGAGACCGCGAACGTTACGTCCTTGAGAACTTCGACGAAAATACCGCCGAGACCGAACATAACGGTCGGACCGAACGCAGAATCGTTGATTGAACCGAGGATGACTTCCGTGCCAAGGTCTTCCATCTTCTGGACGCAGACACCGAAAATATTAGCATCCGCTTTGTAAGCTTTGGCGTTGGCGAGGATGGTATTGAACCATTCGCGCGTCATGGCATCGTCCTTGATGCCGACCTTGACGCCCTTCGCGTCAGATTTATGCAGAATGTCGGGCGAAACGATCTTCATGACGATCGGGTAGCCGATTTCATTCGCCAGCTTGACGGCTTCATCTTCCGTCCGAGCCAATTCAGTTTTAGCGACCGGGAGACCGTAGAGATCGAAGAGTTTCTTGGCTTCGACTTCCGTCAGCGCCTTTCGGTTATCCGCGCGAGCTCCGGCGAGGAGTGCCTTCACTGCGGCGTGATCAACGGCGAACGTGTCATCCTTGACGGAGACGTTCTTTTCGGCGAGCATGCGCCCATATTTGCGCAGACCGGCGATCGCCGCGATAGCGCGATCCGGATCATCGTACGCCGGGATGCCATTTTCCATCAGCCAGCGCATGGCTTCGGCGCAGCGTTCGCCGCCGACGAACGAAACGGTGACCGGTTTCGTCTTAATCGCGTCGCCAGCGCTCTGAACCGCTTCGTAAATCCCCTTCGCGATTTCCATCGGGTTGGTTACGGCGGTTTCGCAGTACAAAACGGTCAAACCGTTGACCCAATCCTGCGGGAGACCGAAGGCGATGCATTTCTTATAGCCTTCGAGCCCAGCGCCGCCGGTAATGTCAACCGGGTTTTTCGCGGAACCGAAGTCTGGCATGTAATCCTTGAACGCGGACTGGAGTTCCGGAGGCGTAAATTTGAGCGGAATGCCATGACGTTCGGCTGAGTCGGTCGCGAGAACGCCGACACCGCCGCCGTTGGTCACGATAAGGAGGTTATCGCCTTCCATCGGGGGCTGGAGTTCGAACGCCTGGGTAAGGTCGAATAAGTTATTGAGGTTTTCTGCCTGGATGACGCCGGATTGTTCAAACGCACTGCCATAAACTGCAGCCGCACCCGCGAGCGAACCGGTGTGCGAAGCGGCAGCGGCGGCTCCATGAGCCGAGACGCCGGATTTCAGTGCGATAACCGGTTTCTTCGACGATCGGCAAACATCCATGAATCGGCGACCGTCTTTGAGACCTTCGATGTACAGCGAAACGCAGTTAACCGCCGGATCGTCCTGCAGCCAGTCGATGATGTCCGCAAAATCGACATCCGCCATGTTCCCGAGGGAGACGAGCTTATCGAAGCCGACGCCGCGGAGGTACGTACCCATATCGAGAGCGATGAGGAGCGCGCCGGACTGGCTAATCAGCGATCCGGATCCTGCCAGCGGCAGCATGGTTGCGAACGATGCGTTGCATTTGTCAGAGTTGGAAAGCGTTCCGATGATATTCGGTCCGAGCATGCGCATGCCGTATTTGTGAGCCGTTTCGACGAGCGCGCGTTCCGTTTCATGATCGCCGACTTCGCCGAAACCGGAGGTAATCACAGAAACGCCCTTAACGCCAGCTTTACCGCATTCTTCAACTGCACCTAAAACGAACTTGGCGGGGATGGTGACGACCGCTAAGTCGACTTTGTCTTTCAGGTCTAAAATTGACTTGTAGACCTTGACGCCCATAATCTCATCAAGTTTCAGGTTGATGGGATAGATGTCACCCTCATATTTTCCGTTCAGCAGCGCTTCAACGACAGAAAAACCGATTTTACCGGGAGTGGCGGATGCGCCGATGATTGCTACGCTTTTCGGTCGAAAAAGACCATCCAAAACTTCTTTGCTCACTTTTTACCTCGCTTAAAATAGAATTTTTTCGCTCGAGAATCTGCCGCCGTATGGGTACGACAAGGATTAGGATTCGCGTTACGGCGCTTCGAAATAGACGAGCATCCTTTTCGGAATAACACCTAACTGTCGAAAGTATATCACATACCGGTCTTTTTATATAGGGAAAAATAGTCGAGAATTTCGGTTATTTCCGCGCATTTGGGTATTTCACAAGGCTGTTGAACCGTTCATCCCGACCCACCCAGAGGCTGTCCAAAAATGCTTTTTGCGTGGGAAAGAGACGTGAATTTTTAGATGTCCATGACTCCCCCCATCCGCTGCACTACGGGACAGGGCGCTCGCTTATCGCCTCCCCATCCGCTTCCCACTCCGCTACGCTTCGGGAAAGGCGGGAAGCCCGTCCATCTCGATTTATTAACATTTTTTTTGAGGGGCTTCTCCCGCTCACCTACGGCTCGGGGATGCAGGCGACCCTCAACCCCTTCCGGGGTTTCACCCCGAGACCTCCGTGTCGAATTTAGGCGATATTCATACAGATGCAACGGGGTACAGGGTTGCTTGCATCCCCGGAGCGACCTGCCGCCAGAGCGTGGCGGAGAGGGGAGCGGAGCGGGAGAGGCCCCTGGTATGGATAATATATACTTTTATCAATGTCGACAGGCCTCCGAACCGAAGGCGCCTGTCCCCGAAGCGAAGCGGAGCGGGGAGTGGGGTCATTGTCAACATTGATTTCAATAAAAAGTGAATATTATCCAATCCCATATTTGTTTTGGGACAGCATCGTTTCGTGGTTCTAAAGTACCCGATAATGTTCATATTTTTTGAGAAAATTCTTGTTATTTTGTCGGTCATTATGATAGAATGAGCATCAGGGAAAAAAGTGTTTGGCAAATGTATTGTGTTAGAGGAGTGCTATTTATGAATCAAAAAATGACGAAAATCCGAGGTGCAAACCTAAGTAAGATCGCGATCATTATCGCGATCGTGCTCTTATTGGGTGTCGTTGCAGCCGCGGTCAACGCGCAGGGACGCGGAGCGATTGTCTCCATTTCGCGTCTCGGTCAAGGTACGGCGACGAATCCCC
>DAOUFB010000072.1:0-14606 GCA_034430135.1 Flexilinea sp.
TCAGAACCCCCCGACCGCGATTCCAACGATTTTAGCGACGATGAGCGCGGATGGAAAATTCCGTCATGTCGTTCAATCAGGCGACACGGTCTGGTCGATTGCGGAGCTCTGGAAAGCGGATTTGGCGGCGCTTAAACAAATCAACGGCTTGAACGACGATGTAACCCTGGGCGTGGGCTGGAAATTATTCATCCCCGTGACGCCAACGGTGACGCCATCTCCGACGGCGACGCCGACGATGACTGCGACCGTTGACGAATTCGCGATCCGCGCGGCAAGGGTTGCCGAGATCATCGGGACAGCTTTATCGGAAACGATGACCGTCGAGCCGACGACGACACCAAAGCCCGTCGGACACCTTCCGCATGGGCTGAACGTTCGAGCGTTGGCTTTTTTAACCGGGATCGCGGTGCTGATGGTTCTTTGCGGAATGATGATCGGATCGCGGATCTGGCGGAAGCGTTAATAAAAAGTCATCCTGTTTTCGTGTATCCTTATTTCGTTTTATCCGTTATACTTACCCGGTAAGAAAAACTCGTAAATATCCGAACAGGAGGCATTTCTTGAACGGTTTGGACTTTTGGGTGGATTGTTTACTTTATCTGTGCAAAATTTAAATAAAAGTATAAAAACAGCTAACGATCGTGTTTCGTTTTGCTCCTGTCGTCATAGCGCTGTCTGATTCTTTTCTTAATTTTCGGTTGAAAGGGGAATCCCAGGTTGGATAATAACATAACGGATCATCATCATAACGGCTACATCGCCCGTATCGCCGGTGTCGTGATTGACGTCGAGTTTCCGACGGGACGTATTCCGGGAATTCATACCGCGCTGACGATCGAGCGGGAAAATCATGAACAGGTTGTTCTGGAAATTCAGGAGCATGTCGGTAAGACGACCGTTCGAGCGATCGCCATGAGCAGCACGGCAGGGCTTCACCGCGGTATGACGGTTGTCAATACGGAAAAACCGATTCGCGTTCCAGTTGGAAGAAAAACACTGGGGCGTATTTTTAACGTTTTGGGTCATGTGATTGACGATAATCCGAATCTCGTTTTCGACGAACGCCGTCCGATCCATCAATCCGGTCTTCCGATGGCTGATCAGGTCATTGCAAACGAGATCATGGTGACCGGTATTAAGACACTGGACCTTCTGACACCATATCCACGCGGCGGAAAAATCGGATTGTTCGGCGGCGCTGGCGTCGGAAAAACGATCCTGATGATGGAGCTGATGCGGAATACGATTCGACAGCATAAAGGCATCGTTCTTTTCGCGGGTGTTGGCGAACGCAGCCGGGAGGCGAACGATCTTTGGCTTGAGCTAAACCAGCAGGGCTTAATGGATTCGACGATCCTTGCGTTTGGTCAGATGAACGAACCGCCGGGGGCTCGTTTACGGATTCCGTACACAGCGTTGACAATGGCGGAGTATTTCCGAGACGAAGAGAATCGTCCCGTTCTTGTTTTTATTGATAACATTTACCGTTATATTCAAGCCGGGATGGAAGTGTCTGCATTGCTCGGACGCTTGCCCAGCGAAATGGGGTATCAGGCGACGCTCGATTCCGAAATCGGCTCGCTTCAGGAGCGCATCGCCTCTACTTCGGTCGGATCGCTGACTTCGATTCAGGCTGTGTATATTCCTGCGGACGACTTAACCGATCCAGCTGTGGCTTCGACGTTTTCACACCTGGAAGCAACGACAGTTTTGTCACGCAGACTGGCGAGTTTGGGTATTTACCCCGCGATCGACCCGTTGGCGTCGACATCAACCCTGCTGAATCCGTTTATCGTCGGCGAACGGCACTATGCCATCGCGCAAAATGTTAAGGCGACCTTGGCGCGGTACCTTGAACTTCAGGACCTGATCGCAATTTTGGGCGTTGAGGAGCTTTCAGAAGAAGACCGTGCGATTGTTGCACGCGCCCGACGGCTGGAGCGGTTCATGACTCAGCCTTTCTTTGCGTCCGAAATTTATTCCGGTATTCCGGGTCGGCTTGTTCCCCTTGAGGAAACGTTACGTGGTTTTGAAGAAATTGTTGCAGGAAAGCATGATGATCTTCCGGAGCAGGCGTTCTACATGGTTGGAACGATCGATGAAGCTATCAAAAAAGCGAATCTAATCGCTGGAAAATCGGAAGGCGGCGTGCTATGAGAGAGCTGCTCCGCCTCGTTATTTTATCCGTCCGCGGGACGAGAACCGTGATTGATGAAATCGAGTCTTTAAATGTCCGGCTGACGGATGGGACGTTACTCGGAATACGCCCGGGACATGATAAGCTGGTCGCGATGACCGACGGAACGGAATTAACGATCCAGCGGAACGGCGAAATAGAATTCGCCAACGTGACGCGCGGAATGCTGACGGTTGAACGGAATATTGTCAAGATTTATACGTTAGTGTAGCCAGGGAAAAATGAATCGCAGGGACGAACCGTTCAAGTATCGGAAACGAAAAAAGATTGAGGCGAAAGTTGTCCGAAAGCGTCATGATTCGGCTCGGATCTCGGGACGAGAGTTCAAGGCGACCTCGTTAGGTTGGGAAATCGCGATTCCGATTGTTGGCGGAACGCTGATCGGTTACGCGGTTGACCGGCGCCTTGGCGGCGGAATGGCTGCGTCCTTAATCGGGATATGCGTGGGCGTTCTGGTTGCCGCGGTTTCGATTCTGAGGTGGATTTATCATGAATCGATTTGGATTCGGGAAGAAGAGAGGCAGGCGAAAGAAGAAGAATGGAGTTGAAGACGGTTGGATGGGCGCTGTTTTGGCTCATGATCGGCGGCGCAGCGGGATATTTTTTCCTGATTCTGATCGATTTATCGACGCGTTTTAAATCGGGGACGACGGAGATTCGCTGGGTGTCTTTCGTGCTTGGCTGGGTTCTCCGCCTGCTCGTTTTGGGCGTTTTGATGTTGCTTGCTGTACGGTCGAACGCTCTTTATGGAGTTATTTTCGTCTTGGGTTTTACGGTTGGGAACCAGGTTCAAGTCAGAAATTACCAGCGAAAAGCGGATGCACTTGAACATCAGAATATTTCAGGCGCGGATTCCGCGCGGAACAGAAATAAACAGAAGGAGGATTTATGGACGTAACCCATAAAATCGTATTCACCTTTTTAGGGATTAATGTCCGTGATACGGTCGTTTATACCTGGATCCTGATGGCGCTGATGATTGCGTTTGTCTTTCTGCTGCGAAAGCGGCTTCCATCGATGATGGAGATGATTTTCGATTTAGTCAATGGGGTTGTTGGCGGCGTCTTGTCAGGTGATGACTTGATTGAATACCGCCCTCTTTTGGGAAGTATTTTCCTGTTTATTTTGAGTGCTAATTTAATCTCATTGATCCCGAGAATGAAATCACCGACCGCGGACGTTAATACGACCTTTGCCATAGCTTTTATCGTTTTTTGTGCGGTGCATTATTACGGGGTTAAGCGGAAAGGGTTATGGCGCTATCTTAAAGAGTTTTCGAGCCCGCCATGGTTATTCCCCTTGGAAATCATCAGCCAATTTTCACGAACATTGTCCCTAACGCTGCGTCTTTTTGGCAACGTTTTGAGCGGTGATATGATTGTGGCGATTACTTTTTCGCTTATTCCGCTTATCGTTCCAATCCCGATGATCGCGATTAGCGCGATGTCCGGGGTGATTCAGGCGTTTATTCTGACGACATTGGCTTCATTGTACATTTCCTCGGCGGTCGAAATCGCCAAGGATGATGAAAAAATAAAAAAAATAAAGTTGCAGGAAAAGTTGAGAAAGGTAGCGTCACATGTATGAGTTATCACTATCCGCAGGGCAAGTTGCTTCGCTCGTTTCAATTATCGTTGCCGGATTGATCATGGTTGGCGGAACGATTGCGCCGACGATCATGGAAGGAAAAATCGCGGTCAAAGCCGTTGAGGGCATTTCCCGTCAGCCTGACGCGGCGGGAACGATTCGAATGTCGATGATTATCGGCATGGCGCTGACGGAGACGACGAATATCTATGCGCTTTTGATTTCCCTGATTTTACTGTTTGCCAATCCGTTGCTCGCGCGTTTCTTTGAACTACCGGGATAGTCGAGAGAGTCCGTCGTAAACGGGGCGAAAATCGAGGGCAGGAGGTGAAAGAAACATGCTCGATATAGATATTTGGACGATTATATTTGAAATTGTGAACTTCTTGATTATCGCGGTTGCATTGAATTTCCTATTGTTCAAGCCGGTTGTCAAGCGTGCGGAGAACCAGCGTCTCGAACGCGAGCGTCTTCAGGCGGAAACGATTCGGCTGCGGGACGAGGCGGAAGCAAAGTTATCAGCGATTGATCAGCGTCTTGCTCATTTTCAAACCGAACTGGAAGGCATCGCGGATGAGATGTATGAACATGGAAAAAACGTCCAAGCCGAGCTTTTAGACGACCTGCGGGCGCAAGCCTCGACCGTCATTCGCGAAGAAGCGCTTGAAGCGCGATATGATGCGATGATTGATGGAAAATCGCGCCAGCTCGAAATCGTCGATACGATTATCGCCGTTTCAGGAAGTACGTTGAAAAAAGTGCTTCCTGCGAACGTCGAAAGCGAGATGATTGGAATGCTGGTCAAGCGCATCTGGGATATGGGACGGTCCGATATTAACGCGGTTCACTCAATCCGCGATTCCATTAAAGAAGCGGAGCCGATTATCCGGATTGAAACGGCTCAGGAAATGTCGATTGACGATAAAGGCAGCCTTGTGCGGACGTTTAACGCGCTCGCGGATAAGGACGTCGTCTTAGAGTTGGCGCTTGATCCTGCGCTGATTGCCGGCATCAAAGTGCGCATAGGTGACATGATTATTGAGAACTCGATTCAAAAGAATTTGACGAGTATCCGGAAAGACGTTGTTCGTTCGGTGGAAAGGATGTACAAGGATGAAACCGAAGAAGGATGAGACGATCGTCCTGCCGGAGGTTGACCGCGAAGTTTTAACGCGTCATCGAGAACGCATGCTTGGCGGAAAACTTTTCACGATGAACGCGTGGAATCTTTTTTCCGAAACATATGCGAATATAGGGAAGACGCTTAAAACAAGCGTACATTTTCCGGACAGCGAGTGTCTTTTTGACATGGTTGGAGACGCGGCTGAAAATGTTCCGCTGGGCGTTTCCATGACGAGCATCGGGACAGTATCCTACATTGGAAATGGT
The DNA here is from genome assembly GCA_034430135.1 of Flexilinea sp. Taxonomy (GTDB): domain Bacteria; phylum Chloroflexota; class Anaerolineae; order Anaerolineales; family Anaerolineaceae; genus Flexilinea. Next base: position 5,177 of record DAOUFB010000072.1, read on the forward strand.
GTCGCGCGTATTTCCGGACTTCCGCAGGTTAAACTCGAAGAGCTCGTCGAGTTCCCGAGCGGAGTTTCGGGAATGGTCTTGAACTTGGATCGGGATCATGCGGATGTTATTCTTTTTGGTTCCCAGCAAGGGATACGCGGCGGCGATATTGCCACGGGAACCGGGCGCCGGCTCCGTATTCCGGTTGGAATGCATTTTTCAGGACGGATTATTGATCCGCTTGGGAAACCGCTCGACGGCGGAAAAGCGATTGTTTCATCAGAAACCCGCTTTATCGAACGCGTTGCGGCTGGGGTCATTGACCGTGCACCGGTGAGTGAGCCGATTTATAGCGGAACGAAGATTATTGATACGTTGATTCCGATTGGAAAAGGTCAGCGCGAGCTCATTTTAGGAGATCGGCAAACCGGAAAAACAACGTTAGCGATTGATATGATCCTGAGTCAGAAAGGAACGGGCGTGAAGTGCATTTATGTCGCTATCGCGCAAAAGAAAACGTCCGTTTTAGCCGCGATTGAAGCGTTCAAGCGCGGCGGCGTCATGGAACAAACGACGGTTGTTTTGGCAGGGTCCGACGATTCGCCTGCGCTGCGCTATATTGCGCCTTACTCCGGCGTCACGCTTGCGGAATTTTTCCTTGATCAGGGGATGGATTCGCTCATCGTTTACGATGATCTTTCAAAACATGCCGATTCGTACCGCGAACTGAGCTTGCTGCTGCGTCGTCCGCCCGGACGTGAAGCGTACCCGGGAGATATTTTTTACCTCCATTCGCGCTTGTTGGAGCGTGCCTGCAAGTTGAATTTCCAGAATGGCGGCGGGTCGATCACGGCGATTCCGATCGTAACGACGCAGGGGGGCAATGTATCCGCATACATTCCGACCAACCTGATTTCGATCACAGACGGTCAAATTGTTCTGGATCGGGACCTGTTTAATAAGGGGCAAAAACCGGCGATCGATATTGGAAAGTCCGTCAGCCGTGTCGGCGGCTCAGCGCAGGCGCCGATCATGAAACGCATTTCCGGTCCGCTAAAGTTAGAAATGTCTCAATTCGCGGAAGCCTCCCGTTTCGCAAAATTTGGCACGGACGTCAACGAAGCAACGCGGAATCAGCTTCACCGCGGAGAGCAGCTTCAAGCGATTTTCGCTCAAGGTCCGCACCGACCCGTGTCGATGGTTTCGCAGCTGATCAGCTATTACGCGCTCGTGAACGATTTTATGACGAATGTCGAAGTTCAGGAAGTCCCTGAATTCATCCAGCTTCTGATCGGTGATTTGAATCGTTATGAAAGAAAGATTTTAGATGAAATTGAAGAGGACGGAGATCTGAGCGAGACTTCGGAAGATCGTCTTCAGGAATTTCTTGAGTCGTTCGTCCGCTCTTGGGAAGAGGAACGGGGGAGAAGCGTATGAAAATGATCATGGCGGTTATCTCGAAGAAATCCGGCGACAAGGTTCTCGAGGAACTCGTAAGCGCCGGCTATATGGCGACGTTCAACGAGACACGCGGCGGAATGCTTCGGCAAAGTCAGTTAACGATCTATTTAGGACTTGAAGATGAAGATGTTGCGCCGGCGCTCCAGATTATCAAGGACAATTGCAAGCTGAGAACGTCGCTTCATAAAGTCAGCAATAACGGGAATGAGGGGCAGTCCGTTCCTGAAGCCGGAACGTTCCAACTCGGAAATGCTGTGGTTTTCATCTGGCAGTTGGACCAAATTGCGAAGTATTAATCGCGGGAAAGGCGCTGGATTTTTAGACGATGGCGAACGGAAGCAGTCAAACCGAGGATCGATTAGCGAACTTACGGAATTTGGAACCATTGCTGAGTTCAATGCGGATTTTAGCGCTGCGAACGGTTCAGATTACGCTGAATCGGCTTAAGAATCTCGAATCGTATCGTGCGAATTTTTCGCAGTATTTGGAACAGAATGAGAGTTCCGAATCTGAGTTCGAGGGGGGGCGAAGCGAAGATCCGCGAACGAGGATAGTGCCTTCTTTTTTCATGAATACGCATAGCAGCAACGGTCCTTTGGCGCCGACTGAAAAACGAACCGGTAAGCTGCGCCTTGGCTTTAGCGGTCCTTCGGAATCCGGCGCTCCAAAATTACCTGGGCGTCGGGATCCTCGATCGCTGGTGATCGTCTTTGGTTCGGAAGCTGGGTTATGCGGAGGTTACGATCGCCCGCTGCTGAAGATGCTGGAAGGGCGTATTGAAATCGAAGATGGCGGTCCGTTGGATGTCGAAATCGCGGGGGCGAAGATGCTGTCCCGTCTCAAGAAACCGTCATTCCATTTTCGTTCCTTAGGGTCTTTGAGTCGAAACGGGAATCCAAATTATGTCGCGTTAAATGCGCGTGTTTGGGACATCATCCAACGGTTTGAATCCGGTGAGTTTACTACGGTTGAGCTTATTTCTTATCGGAAGACGGACAGAGGTGTGGGGTACGAGCCTTCTTTGACCGTCTTTTTACCGGATGCGCTCGAGTTCGGGATGTTGTTGAATATGGTGGATGATGGGGCGAGTCACCTTCCGATTATCGAAGGGAATCCGATGAATGTTGCGTCCGAGCTGCAGCGGAATTTGGCTGTGATCCGGATGTACACTTTTTTCCTTGAGTCGATCGCTGCTGAAAATCAGGCGCGTTTCCGCCTTTTAGAGGAAGCCCGGGAGAATACGACACGGCTGATTGATGAGCTGCAGCTAACGGCGCAGCTGGAGCGGCGTCAGATGATGACGCAGGAGATTTTGGATTTAGCGGTGAGCGCTGGGCTCGTCCAATGATGCGGAAAAAGAGTTTTGGTTTTACGGAGATAGAAGATGAAGAATAGTTATAATATATACTAAATGAAATGATGAAGGGAGAAAAAACTATGAATAGTAAAATAAAGAAAATGTTGGGTAAAAACGGAACAAAGATAAAAAAGAATAAGGAAATGAATTTTCAAAGTTTGGAATCTATGCAGCTTGTCGTAAATATTGTTAATGAGGCCTCCGCTGCTTTGAATGACAAAAGCCGCACCATCAAAGAAAGTTCAATCCCAGAAGTGTTAGCAGGAGCAATAGGTGCAGGAATCGGTGGAGCTGGTTCGTTTGCAGCTCTTTATGGTTTGGGCGTCGTAGGTCTCTCCGCTCCAGGCATAACATCTGCGCTTGCGGCTGCTGGTGCTATTGTTGGCGGCGGGATGGCTGCGGGTATATTCGTACTTGCTGCTCCTGTGGTACTCCTTGGCGCGGGAGGTGTGGCTTTGGCATCTAACTTAAAGAATAAGCAACTTAGACAAGAAAAGGAGCGTTTATATAAAGAAGCATTGAAAAAGCATGAAGCCATTATCCAAGCCATGAAGTTTGAAGCGGATGCCGACAAGGAAAGATTGGATTATTTGCAAAGCTTGAATGTCCTGTTGCAACAGGCAATCAAAGATTTGCGGATGGATATGGGGATCGCTTCATGCGAAAGTACGATTACAGCGAATTAGAACAACAAATCAATAACGTTCTTTCATATCAAGCGAGAACTTTGGCAAAAATCCATCGCCCGTCAACCGAAGAAATTGAAAGCAGAATATTTGAGAGTGAGGAACTGCTTCGAAGCCTTGGTTATGGCGAAAAATTACCTGATTTGCAAAATGTTATTTGTCCTTCGCCTGTTGATATTCCGAACAAGGTTATCGTCGTTCCTTCATGGGAGAGTTTATGCGTTGAGGTTGAAAAAAGCGTGGAAACGGGTTGCGCACTTGAAGATATTTTTACGCAGGAAGAGCTCAGGAGTAACGAACAGGCTATACGGCAACTAAATAATGAATACAACGTTCTTCATCGTTTAGATAAGTTCGATATTGCCATCAGTGCAGGGGCTGGAATTCTTGGCGCTGCGGTTGATCTTTTACTGGTAGGCATTCCACAAAAAACAACGGACGGACTTAAAGGGGGACCTCTTGCAAATTATGTAAGGGACTGGTTTGATAAAAAATTTCCCGAAGAAGAGATGGAGAAACTTGCACATTCAAAAGTTAGCAAAGTTCCATATGATGCTCAAGATAACCGATATACAGCTGAGTGGGTCGAGGGCTTATCTGCATATTATCATAGGCTTCTTTCTTTTGGACATGATCCATTGTTAGGTCTCGTCATTGGTGTTGCTGACATACTTACTGGGCGCATGACAACAATCGATAAGACTGGGAAAATCGTTTCGCAGGTGATGGTGAATTATGCAGATAGAAAGGAAAGTGATATTTTCGCCGCCATAGCAAAACAGCTCATCCATTTCAAATCTGACCTGACAACGTCGATGGGCTTACCAGCGCCTTTGATGGGACTATTCAATTTGCTGCAGTTCGGTAGTTTCGGCGAGGAAGAGCAGACGATCGCAGAAATTGTACAAGGAATGTACTATGAAGGATATGATTTCATTCATTTCTGCACTTTATCTATTCCAGTTATGATCGTTGAGGTTGTTACGCGTATTGGCTATGGAATAAAACGAATAAAGGAAGGGAACTCAATAAAAGATTCCGTTCCATTTTCCTCAAACCGCGAAAAGCATCCCAAACTTGGCACAATGCTTTTTATTGGGCATTCTGCAGCTACGGCAGTGAACGCGGGAAAGGTATTTTTTACCAGGAATCCTATGGAGATTAATTATCCGCAGTGGCTTGCTTTTGCGAAATACTCGTATCAACAACTAAAGTGGATGGTTATCGAAAAACCGAATGCGAGGGATTTGTACATTCGAAGTGTTCTAAATGATGAATTTCAAAGTGTCCTTGATTTAGTTGATGAGAACTTTGATGAAATATCCAAGAATTACATCGTTGTATTTGAATAGTTGATGTATTAATGTCGGAAGGCGCATGAAGCAAGACAGAGCCTGATAGATTGATACATATATGTGCTCGTTTCGGCTGTACGATTTATTATGATTGAGGAGATGAAGATAAGTAACACCGTCTCCTCTATTTTGGTTTATCACGTTTTTTTGTGGGAACATGGATATTGGAAAGGAATAGAACAAAAATGGAACCCTTTCGCCGAAACCGAGAAAGCTTATATCCATCTGGGCTAGATTACCATTAGGAGTGTCCCAGCCGTGATCAGGAGCGCACCGAAAAAAGCTTTCGTCGTGAACTCTTCACGAAGGAGCAAAAAAGCCAGGACAAGCGTGATGACTGTGCTCAATTTATCGATTGGGACGACCTTGGACGCATCTCCGAGCTGAAGCGCACGGAAGTAACAGAGCCAGGATGCACCGGTCGTCAAGCCGGACAGGATCAGAAAGAGCCAGGATTTCCGACTAATCGCCGTCAAACCGTTTTGTGTTTGCGTAACGAGGACCATGCCCCATGCCATAACGAGAATAACGACAGTTCGGATGGCGGTTGCTAACGTTGAGTTAACGCCTTGAATCCCGATCTTGGCGAGAATTGTCGTGAGAGCGGCGAATACCGCGGATAAAACAGCAAAAGTTAACCACATATCAAGTCCAGCCCCTTCCGTTGATTTTGGCGGGGAACCCCGTTCAAATTTTCGACCTGTTTCTAATTCTACACCTGAATTCATGTATAATTCGCGAAGGCGATTTATTTTAAAAGCGAATAAATACCGCACGGGGTTTAACCGCGCGGGACATCGTTAGAAATTCGGAGAGAAAATGTCGGCTATCGATCCGCGCAAGTTTTTTTTAGGGAATCTCATCGGGACTGATGGGAACGAGACATCGGAGAAGCTTCTATATAAACCGGAAGACTTGAATACGCATTGTGTTGTCACCGGCATGACGGGTTCGGGAAAGACCGGTTTGGGCATCGTTCTTTTAGAGGAATTGGCGCTAAAAAATATTCCGGCGATTTTGATTGATCCAAAAGGCGATTTGGTGAATCTTTGTCTCCATTTTCCTGAATTGCGAGGTGAGGATTTTGAGCCGTGGCTCGATCCGGAAGCTCCTGCTCGGCTCAATAAGGATTCGGCCACGCTCGCGGACGAAACCGCAGAAACCTGGCGCAGCGGGTTGGAGCGTTGGGGTTTATCCAGATCGGATATTGAGGCGTTGAATCAGGCCGATTACACCGTTTTTACGCCGGGGTCGACGATTGGAAATCCGATTAATATTCTGTCCTCATTTGACCCGCCGCAGAGAAACTGGCGTGAGGGGGATGAGGACGTCCGTGAGCTTATCTCCACGTCGGTCACAGCGCTTTTGGATCTTGTCGGTTACACGAATATTGACCCGATCCAGAGCCGTGAACATATCCTCTTAGCGAATATTATCGAACATTCCTGGAATCAGAATCAGTCTATTAGTATTGAGGAGATGATTTACGCGATTGATAATCCGCCGTTTGAAAAATTGGGCGCGCTTCCGATTGATCGAATGTATCCCCAGAAGGACCGTTTCCAACTGGCGATGGCGCTGAATAATTTTCTCGCGTCTCCTTCGTTCCAAAACTGGAAAAAAGGTCCGGCGCTCAATATCGGGAATCTCCTTTATACGGAGGACGGACGGGCTCGGTTCAATATCTTCTATATTCAGCACCTGAGCGACCACGAGCGAATGTTCTTCGTGACGATGTTGTATTCTCAGGTTGAGGCATGGATGCGCACGCAGTCGGGAACGGGCAATCTCCGGCTTGGCGTTTACTTCGACGAAATATCCGGATACCTGCCGGCGGCGAAACGAACCGCTTCGCATGGCGTTATTTTGCGCCTGCTTAAGCAGGCGCGTGCATTCGGCGTTTCGATGATTCTTTCGTCTCAAAACCCGATTGATTTTGACTATAAGGCGTTGTCGAACGCGGGTACCTGGTTCGTTGGACACCTTCAAACGGAACAGGACAAGAATCGCTTGATTGATGGGCTGACGACGACGGAGGGACAGATTGACCGAGCGCAGGCAAATCGGCTTATTTCGTCGCTTGGAAAGCGCTGCTTTTTGTATATGAATGTCCATGAGCCAGGGTTAAAAGTTTTCACGACGCGTTGGGCAATGAATTATTTGGCGGGACCGGTGACGAGAAACCGGCTGCCGCTGTTGATGGAACTTGGATTGAGTCGGGATTTGAGCCGGGAGGCGGATTCCGAGATGAACGTTAAAACCGGAGAGGAGCTAAACGATATGGCAGAACAAAAGAAACAAGATGGCACGAGACCCGAAATCGCGGCGACGATTGGCGAGTATTACTTGCGCACGGTGAAATCTCCTGCGGATGTTGATTCGGATGGCGCACTGATTACGTATATGCCGGCATGGTTCGCGCAGGCGGAATATCGGATTACGCAGCGTAAATACAACATGGATATGACGGATCGAAAAACCGCGATTATCGATGAGGATGAAATTCGCGGGACGTCGATTCGCTGGAGCAACTACATGACCGATCCGTTGTCAGATGATCAGCTGTCAAAGCATCCTGAAAGCGACCAGGTCTATTACCTGAATGTGCCGAGCTGGATGCTTACGGCGAGCTCGGTTCGAAGTCGAGAATCTGATTTCATTGAATCGATTTACCGGGACGGGAAAACGGTCGTTTACAGTAATGAAAGTCTGGGCGTATATGGCGATTCAGCTCTCTCCGAAAAAGAATTTATTGACCTCTGTAAAACGAAGGTCGAGGAAGCCGCAAAGACTGAGAAAGATAAACTGACCAAAGCGTATCAAACGATCGTCGATCGCCTTGAGACGAAAATTCGAAAAGCTGCTGCCGACGTTGAAGATAAGGAAGACAAGGTCAAGTCGAAGAACGTCGAAAAGATCGGTGCAATTGGCGAATTTGCGCTTGGGCTTCTTCAGGGACGGCGGCGTTCGGTTTCCTCTTCAATTTCAAAATTCAGCCAGTCGACGACCGCTGGAAACGCTCTTGAAAAGGCGCAGCTCGTTTTAGAAGAGCTTTCGGGTGAGCTTGAACGCGAGACCGAAAAGTATAAGGACGCAATCGCAGCGATCGATGAAAAATGGAATGATCTTGCCGAGAAATTTACGACGGTCAGCCTGTCGCCGATGAAGAAAGATATTTTTATCGATTATTTCGGGATTCTATGGATGCCGTATTATACGGATTCAGCGGGTAAGTTAGTCCGCGCTTATTAAAACGGCGAAAGCTTCATTTCCGATAAAGGCGGGCGGGAAGGTTTCCCCCTAATCAAAAGTGAAATGTATGAAAGAGGAACGACTGAATCGCCGTTCCTCTTTTCATTTTTCTTTCAACGCTTCCGAAAAGCCGGTTATTTCCCGGTTGAATGATCGAGGATCCAGCCGATGATCAGTTGAATGACTTCATCTTTGAATGGTTCGTTATGCAATTCATGGTAACCGTCGGGGTAGAACTTGAAGTCGACCGATTCATTTCCCGGTTTTTCCGCGAATCGGCGGGTGTAGGATGCGTCGACGCAGCGATCCGCGCCGCCCTGAAGCAGGAGCAGCGGGAGTGGGAACGGATCAGGGCGTTGTACCATGTCGCGTCCAAGCGTGACCAGATCGTATCCCAAGCCTAATGAGATCTCCGAGTGGCGAAGAGGATCATCCGTCTTCGTTTTGCTTTCACTTCGATACAGGTTCTCGTCCGGAAGCCCATTGTTAACGGTTTTTGAGGGGATAATTTTCGTCAGAAGGCTCATCAGGGCGACATAAGCTTTCGAGAACTCCGGGACGGTTCCGAGCCCGGGTGAGGTCGAAACGACACCGCGGAGATGTTCTGGGAAACGCTGCGCATAGGTTAAAACAAGCGCTCCGCCCAGCGAATGACCGTAGAGAAAGAGCGGCGTTTCCGGACTTTCGGCGATGATCCGGTCGCGGATCATCTTCATTAGTTCCCATGCGGTCGCATAGCGATAGACGCCGCGTTTCCCCGAGCTGCGTCCGTGACCGATGTGATCGAAAGCCGTAACCGCGATACCGGCTCGTGTCATCGCTTCGATTACGTGGTCGTATCGGCGGCAGTGTTCGCCCAGTCCATGAACGAGGAGGACGTTCGCGCGAATTTTGCCTTCCGGTCTGGCGGAGTACGTATAAATTTTGTGGTCCAAAAGCGTTAAAGTTTCTTCGTGTGTTTGCATGCGATTCCTTCCCATACGCCAATTTGAACGTTATTGTACCCTGAAACGGGACGCGAACGCAACATCAGAACCTCAGGGAAGGGGAATTTCGACGACCTGAACATCTTGCATATATTCCAGAACGCCTCGAATCATGCGTTCCTTCTCGGATATGGCGACTTTCAAGAACGGACTTTCGGACTGGTTCAGGAGTTCGAACTGGTTCGCGATTTCTCCGGTCATCGTATCATAGACGCGAAAAACGACTTTCCCACCGGTATCGCTTTCAGCTTCGTAAGCCGCCGTCGCGAGGAAGTGCCCACTTTCCGAGAGAACCGCGGACTGGTCTTCATGCGAACGCTGGAGCGGGATTGGCGTGACTTCGTCGGTCAAAAC
>DAOUFB010000073.1:0-4347 GCA_034430135.1 Flexilinea sp.
TGTACCCCTCTTGGGGACACCCCAAACCCCGTTGCATCTGTATGAATACCGCCCAAATTTGACACTGGGGTCTCGGGGCTTGCCCCGGAAGGGGTTGAGGGGAAACCCCTCAAAAAAATTGTTGATAAATCGAGATGGACGGACTCCCCGAGGCGATAAGCGAGCGGGAGTCATGGATATCTCGATACGATAAAAATACTCACGTCTCTTTCCCACCGCAAAAGCATTCCAAGACACCCTCCCCTGTTCCCCCCTGCCTACCATAAACTGTTGCATTTACTTCTTCAACTCAAATTTTGTTTTATTTTGTTACTTTTTATTATTTTTCTCTTGACTATGGAAATTTGAAGCGCAGACTTGCCTGCCCCGTGTTTTCGTAAACTCATGGATAGACGAGTATAATTCCAGATATGGAATTGCAGCCGGATTCAATGGTCTTAGTCGCGATTATGCCGAAAGCGCGGGACATGGAAATTGCCCGTCTTTTCGGCTGGTATCGAATCCCGATGAAAACCGCGCCGAAGATCTTACGCGTTGATTATGCCGCGTTCTACCAGACGTCCGATTTCGGCGCAGGTCATTCGAGCGTCATTGAACGCTACGCGCCTGTTTTAGGTGTCGAGCTGACAACGCGCGCCGAGCTTTTTCGCTCTGAACCGGATCATCCGCGTGCTCAGGAACTCTATTACAAGCTCCAATTAGGCGAACTGAAAACCCTTCCGCACCCGATTCACGCCGGAAAATGGAAGCGATTCCTCTTTATCTACACCAACGGCGCTCAACTCTGCAAAGCGCAGACGCTTCAAGATTTAGCGCTGACCGGCGCGGAACACAAACTTTTCTGGCAGGCGCTCAGGGAACGTTCGCTCAGCGAGCCAATTTCCTGCGCTCCGGATGCAGCACCGGACGAACTGCTTTTCCTGCTTGGGAATTTGTCCATTTCCCAACTCGATTTTTCATCTTAACTTAATTTAAGGAGGCTCTGGAAAACCCCATGAAAATTATTCAGAATGGAACGATCGTCACCGCTTCAGAAACCTATCAAGCGGACATTCTCATCAACGGCGAAGTCATTGAAGCCATCGGCGAACACCTTGAAAAAGCGCATCCGGATGCCGAGATCATTGACGCGAGTGGTTTTTACGTCTTTCCCGGGGGCGTCGATCCGCATGTCCATCTCGACTTACCCATGCCTGGGACCGTATCGAGCGACGACCACTACACGGGAACGAAAGCCGCGGCGTTCGGCGGAACAACGACCGTGATCGATTTCGCGAATCATGACCAGCCGTCCCTCGTTGAATCGCTCCTGACGATTAAGCGGAAAGCGGATTCCGCTGTGTCCGTGGATTACAGTCTCCACCAGAATTACACGCGCTACAATGATGAGACCGTCGCAGAAATTCCCGAACTCTTGAAATACGGCGTGCCAACCGTGAAACTGTTTACTGCGTACAACGGGCGCCTCCGTACGATTGACGAGGGAATATTCCGCGTCCTGCGCGTGACAAAAGAACATGGCATGACCGCGCTCGTCCACGCCGAAAACGGCGACGTCATCGAGCGGCTCATCACGGAAGCCAAGGCAGCGGGGAATCTGACGCCGATTTATCATGCCCGAACGCGCCCCGACTGGACCGCGGTCGAAGCGACGTTCCGCGTCTGTTCACTGTCCGAGCTGGCGGGAAATGCCCCGGTTTACATCGTTCATATGAACGCAGCGGAGGAAGTTGAAGCGCTAAGCTATGCGCAAAAGAAAGGAATTCCCATATTCGGCGAAACTTGTCCGCAATATCTCATTTTGACCGACGCGGAACTGGAACGTCCCGATGGAGCGAAATTCGTTTTTTCGCCGCCGCTCCGGAAAGAGAAGGATAATGAAGGACTTTGGGCAGGAATTCAGAACGGCACGATTCAGACTGTTGCGACCGACCACTGCCCGTTCCTCTATGACGGAACAAAAGCGATTGAATATGAAGGCGAACTTTTCTCGCGTCCGGGAAAGGAATTAGGACGCGATGACTTCACGAAAATACCGAACGGGCTTCCGGGCGTCGGTGAACGGCTTATCGCTCTTTGGAAATACGGCGTTCAAGCAGGACGGATCACGATGAATCAGTTCGTCGCAGTGACGTCGACCAACGCGGCAAAAATTTTCGGACTTGCCCCAAAAAAAGGGCTGATCCAGCCCGGATCCGACGCAGATCTCGTCCTTTGGAATCCGAATAAGTCGTTCCGCTATTCCGTCGCTGCTTCTAAATCCCGGACAGATTACTCATACCTTGACGGCGTTGAGATAACCGGCGCGCCCGAGAAGGTTTTTCTCCGCGGGAAACTGATTGTGGACGGCGACGCATGGTACGGCGTCCGCGGCGGCGGTCGTTTCATTCCGCGGAAAGCGAACGTCTAAACTCAATATGTTTTTAGCGGTACCCGTCGGTATCCTTGCGTTCATCTCGGCGCTCATCCCCATTCAGAACCGGATCCACCGCAACGTCGGTCTGTCCTGGCTCATGGGGACGATTGCGTCGGGGTTGGTTTGGCTTTGGTCGCTCTACGCCGCGTTCTTACCGACGGGTTCAATCACCTTGATCCCGTCGGTGACCGTCGGCTCATATCCGTTGAAGTTCATTTTAGATTCGGCGACCGTCGCCCTTGCGATTACGCTGTCCTCGATTTACGCGATGACCTTCCTGACGATGATTACACGTTTTGAGGTCAATCAAGGCGTAGCGCAGTTCGTTTTCCTGCCCGTGCTCGCGCTCGCGTCATATCTTTGCATCGCGGCAAATTCGCTCTGGGTCGTCGCTTTAAGTTGGACATTGTTCGACCTGACTGAGATCGTGTTTCGGGTTCGGATGTCGGAGAAATCGATCCGCGGCGGACTCGCGTTCTCAACCGGAGCGTTCCGCGTCCTTTCCACGTTTCTCGTTACGGTCAGCTATGCGGTCGAACTGCGCGGAATATGGATTGAAACCGCGCCTATCAGTTTGCCTTACTTACCGCGCCTGCTCGTCTTAATCGCCGCAGGACTCCGCTCCGGCGTTATCCCCCCGCATCAAAACGGCGCAGCCGTTTCAGACTCGAACGCTAAAGCTGAAATTTTTACGCGCATGGCGGGGCTTCTCATCGTTTTCCCGCTCCTGATTCGGACGGATCTCGGAAGCGGGAACGAGGCGATCCCCAACGCCATGACGCAGCTCTTCAGCTGGGTCGTTCTTATCGCCGGACTCGTCGCATGCGGCGGTTGGATCCTCTCTAACCGCTCTGTCGTCGGCATGAACTTCTTTTTACTTTATAACGCTGCGCTGCCATTTGCCGTTGCACTGCGATCCAATTCGTCCGCGGCGCTCGGTTTTAGCATCGTTCCGCTTTTCGCCGAAGCCGCGATGATTCACCATAATTCAAACTATCGAATAATCCGCGTCATGCTCGGACTCTTCCTGTTTTTAATGAGCGGCTTTCCTTATACACCGACAGCGGGGCTTTGGAGCGGGATTTTAGACGAAGGCTTTTCGCTCTATAATACCGCCATAATTTTCACCCATAGCGTGATCCTGATTGGCTTCGCGATTTCGATTATCCGAGAACGTGCCTACGATCCCGAGCTGACTGATCGCTGGACGCGGACCGGCTTCCCGTTCCTGTATGCGCTGATCTTTGCGTCCGCGGTCTACGCCGCTGTTTTCGGATGGGGCTTTCGCGGAGAGTTCGGCGGGATTCATAACGCGGGCGGTGTTTTCACCATGATGATCCTCGGCGGTTTCATATATTATCAGTATCGAATGTCGCCGAATTATCGGGATTGGAATATTTGGGCAAGGACAATCTCCGCGAAAACGACGACCTTTTTAAATGAACGTATCGAGTTAAAAAGCGGGGGTGCCCTGTTTCGTTCCGCGGGGGCGGTTCTCGTCTGGATTGACCGCCAAATTTCTGAGCCGCTTGAACGGAACGGCGGTTTGCTTTGGGAAATCTTATATTTAATCGCGATTTTGATTTTCATTGCGGATCGGGCTGGACTATGGGGATAACTTTGAACGCCTGGGTTGGATTGACGCTCATCGGGGTCGGCGCGTTCGCGTCGTTCCTGTTCGTCGGCGTCGATGAACTTGGACCGCGCGTGTTAGCCCATGCGGTCACCTTTCTCGGCGTCGGCGTTTTATCCTGGCATGCGCTTTCATTCCGTCTCAATGCCGCGATCGTCCTGACCGGCGTGATCAGCGCGGTTGTTTTAGGCGCTGCGGATTGGACGGGGACGCTTCGATTTAATGTATCGCTTCCACGGAGTGTATTCCTGCTGCGCTTTCTAATCGGAGCTTGCTTTAGCCTGATGATATGGCTTTA
>DAOUFB010000074.1:0-4282 GCA_034430135.1 Flexilinea sp.
GCGCCATTTCAAGGTCACGCTTGATAAACGCCATTATCGCGCCATTGACCATATCGACCGTCGCATTCGCCATCTCCCGAATATGTCCCATGCGAGGTTCAAACCGCTGCAGCGACGCGCTTCGGACAATCTCAGCAATATCACCCGCCTGGGTACCGATTCGTTCCATGTCCGTCACCATCTTCATCGCCGCCGAAATCAGGCGCAAATCGGAGGCAACGGGCTGCTGCTGAAGTAATAGTTTATAACATAGACCTACGATTTGGTTTTCTTTTTCGTCGATCTCGCCGGCCAGATAACTGACCTCATGCGCCAGGAATGGATCCTGACGAATCAGCGCATTCGCGGACTTCATAATCGCCTCTTCGCAGAGACCACCCATACGCGATAATTCTGAATTTAATAAATCTAACTGCTCGGCAAAATGAACGCGCATCATCCAAACCTCCCCGTAATATAATCCTCCGTTTTCCGCTCTTTCGGCATCGAGAACAGCTCCTCTGTATCGTTATATTCAATCACTTCGCCAAGGAGAAAGAACGCCGTCTTATCCGAGATGCGGACTGCCTGCTGCATGTTATGCGTAACGATAACGATCGTGTATTTTTCCTTAAGCTCAACCGCTAAATCCTCGATTTTCGACGTCGAAATCGGGTCCAGCGCGGACGTTGGCTCATCCATTAATAATACTTCAGGTTCAATCGCGAGCGCCCGCGCGATACAAAGACGCTGCTGCTGACCGCCGGAGATACCGAGCGCGCTCTTCTTAAGACGATCTTTCAATTCATCCCAAATCGCCGCCCCGCGCAGCGACTTCTCAACAATCTCATCTAACCTCGATTTCAAAAAAATGCCATGCGTCCGCGGACCATAAGCGACATTATCATAGATACTCATCGGAAACGGATTCGGCTTCTGAAAAACCATGCCGACGCGCTTGCGCAAAATATTGACGTCCATCCCGCCGTAAATATCCTCACCATCCAACTCGATCCGCCCCTCAATCCGAATCCCTTCGACGAGATCGTTCATCCGGTTCAACGTTTTCAAAAGCGTCGACTTTCCACAGCCAGACGGTCCGATAAAAGCGGTAATCTCGTTGGCTTGAATCGAAAGATGAATCTTTTTCAGCGCGTGAAACTGACCATAATATAAATCTAAATCATGAATCGAAATTTTTTCCATTTCTTTCCAATCTCTCCAAAACAGGTGACGGCTCGAACGCGTATCAGCCCTTCGTCAGCCGTTTCGCAATCAACGATGAAACCAGATTAAGCCCTAAGACAAGGACAATCAGCACGACCGCCGTCGCATACGCCTGATTCACGTATAACCCCTCCTGCGTCAACGCGTACATATGAACCGCGAGCGTCCGTCCTGACGAAAGCAAATCCTGCGGAACCGCGGCGACGGATCCGGACGTATAAAGAAGCGCTGCCGTTTCACCGACAATCCGCCCAATCGAGAGGACGATACCGGCTAAAATTCCCGGTACAGCCGCAGGAAGGACAATCACGAAGATCGTCCGCATCTTTCCAGCCCCTAATCCATAAGACCCCTCACGATATGAATCCGGAACCGCCAGGAGCGCTTCCTCGGTCGTCCGCATGACGAGCGGCAGGATCATGATCGCCAGCGTGCAGCCGCCGGCAAGGAGCGAATACCCCCAGCCCAGGTACGAGACGAAGAAAAGCAGCCCGAATAACCCATAGATAATGGAAGGGATACCGGAAAGCGTTTCCGCGGTCATCCGAATCAGCCTTACGAGCCAGCTCCCGCGTTTCGCGTACTCTACGAGGTAAATCACAGCGAAAACTCCGAATGGAACCGAAATAACGAGCGCCAAAAGCGTCATCGAAAGCGTATTAATCAGCGCGGGCGTCATCGAAACGTTCGACGAGTTATATTCCCAGGCGAAAAGACTCGGTGTCAGGTACGGAACGCCGCGAACGAAGATGAATCCGAGAATAAAAAACAGCGTTGCGACGGTAACCCCCGTCGCGCCGTAAATACAAAGCGCGATCAACCCTGAAACCGGATCATTTCGGTACATCCTGAGCTGATCCCGAAACGTTCGCCGTCCGGCTTGAAGTTCGCGGGAAGTCTCCTGATTCGAAGCGGAAGTTGCGCCCATCTTTATTCCTCCTTCCGAACCAGGAGCGAAAAGCTCAAATTAATCAGCAGGATAAAAACGAAAAGGACGACGCCCGTCGCGATGAGCGCTTCACGGTGCAAACCGGCAGCGTACCCCATTTCAATCACGATATTCGCCGTCAGCGTCCGAACCCCATACAGGAGTCCGCGCGGAAGCCGAGCCTGATTACCCGCAACCATAATAACCGCCATCGTCTCCCCAATCGCCCGCCCGATGCCAAGAATGACGCCAGCTAAAACGCCGGAACGCGCCGCCGGAAGAAGGACGAATAACGAGGTTCGCTCGTGAGATGAACCAAGCGCCAAACCGCCTTCGTAGTAACTTCTGGGAACGGCGCGAATAGCCGATTCACTGACATTGATAATCGTCGGAAGGATCATGACGGCTAAAAGCAGCGACGCCGCTAACATACTGCTCCCGTGTCCGCCGAACGTCTCACGAACCCATGGGACGAGAACGACCAGCGCAAAATAACCGTAAACGACTGAAGGAATCCCTGCTAAAAGCTCGACCGCGGGCTTGATAATACGATAGAACGACCTGGGGCAGAACATCGCCAAGTACAATGCAACGAGGATTCCGATTGGGACGCCAATAGCAACAGCGCCAGCTGTGACGTAAATCGATCCCAAAATCATCGGGAAAATTCCATAAAGGTCATTCGATGGTTTCCAGGTCGATCCGGTCAGGAAGTTGAGCGGACCGATTTTCCCGATCGCGGGAATTCCATTCGCGAAAAGGAAAAGAAAGATTAAGAAAACCGCCAAAACCGAAACCAGCGCAGAAACCAGAAATACAACGTTCATAACGGCTTCCTTACGAATCATCCTTCTCGATTTTTCAGAGAGTTGATTGACCAAATCTACTGCCTTTCTGAACCAACGTCATCCCAATTGAGAATCTGACCGGTAAAAATTGCTTCAATCGTTTCCAATGCGAGGGAATCCGCCGGGTTCGCGTTATTTACGATGACCGCGATACCGTCACGAGCGATAACGACCGGCGTCAGCACAGCTCGTTCAGAATCGTTTAGCTCGCGCGAAACCATGCCGAAATCGACAATTCCTTCGATAACGTTGAGTAGACCCGTCGTCGAATCCGATTGCTGAATTTCGATTTCAGCGCGCGGATTTAACGCCAGATAGGCTTCCTTGAGTTTTTCCATAATTGGGGTTACCGACGACGATCCGCCAATAACGATTTTCCCCGCGATATCCGAAGCTGAAGTGTATTCTCCCTCCGAAACCGGAACGTACTTCGCTTCAGCGACAACCGCTTGTCCCGGGCTGCTCAGCGTAAAGGTCAGGAAATCCTGCGCAGCGGCGCTAAGCTCGCCTTGATAGGCGATGATAAAAGGACGTGCGATCCGATAATCGCCCCCGCTGATCCGCTCAACCGATATTTTAACGTCGTCGATAAGGAGCGCCTTGACCGTTTCATTCAGCGAACCCAACGATATATATCCAATCGCAGACGGATTTTGGGCGATCGTCGTCATGACGAAATTTGTGCTGTTTGCGATCATCGCCTCAACCGTTGTCCGATCGTCTTTCATCCCATCAGCAGTCTGGATTTCAATGCCGGTCAGTTCAACGAATGCGCCGCGCGTTCCCGAGCCGTCCTCCCGCGAGACGACCGCGATTTCCGAATCAGCCTTAAAACCGGAAGAATTCGAGCAGCCAACGATGAACAGCCCAGCGGACACGAAAGCAATGACAGCTATAAAACGTTTTCTCATATTACCGCTTTGGAATAATCTCAATCCAATAACCATCCGGATCGGAAATAAAATAAATCCCCATCTTCGGGTTCTCATAGCAGATGACGCCCATTGCCATATGTTTGGCATAGGTTGCATCAAAATCATCCGTCATTAAAGCCAAGTGATATTCCAGATCGCCTAAGTTGTACGGTTCCTCTCGATCCCCCTCGTGTCAAGCGAATGACACAAAATATGTTGACAGCTCATATTTTCCTCCGAATAATGTTTGTTTGGTCACTCACATTATATCAGTTGAATTTATGGGCACTTTTTCTTTCTGTTGCATTTATTTATGATAATTCCCGTCTTTGGTAGTTAGCGCCATAAAGTTTTTTTAGGGATGGCACAAATTCACAACTATTTTC
>DAOUFB010000075.1:0-26803 GCA_034430135.1 Flexilinea sp.
TTCTCCGAGATGCCCGCGCCCGCGCGAACAAGCGGGTCGTGGCTCAGGAGCTGTCGGCTGATGAGGAGCTCAAGCCGTCCGTCCGCGTCGAGGTCGGTGACGGCGGCAAAGAACACATAGGAGGTGCGCTCCGCCTGTCCCTTGCGGCGGAGGTCTGCCTCTTCGCGGGCAAGTGTTTTCAGCTCCTTCTCGATCACGCCGGAGGCTGCCATGACATCGAGCTGTGCCTCCGTGTCAGGGGTGACGGGCAATGCCGCAGCGGGGGCTTGCACGGCAAGAGGTTTGTCCGACAATTCGATACCCGTTCCTTCATTGACTTAAGCTTGAACGTATCGTTCAAGTCGTTTTTCGAGAACGACAATCCGATACCGGGTCCTTCATTGACTTAAGTGATCTGTTCCGATAGAATGAGCGTGAATCGGGAAGAATCGAATAATTAGAGGAGAAAACCTTTATGAAAGACCTGAAGAAATATCAGGGGATTTTTCCTGCGTTCTATGCCTGCTATGATGAGCAGGGGAATATATCTCCCGAACGGGTGAGAGCGCTCACCGAATTATTAATCAAAAAAGGCGTGACCGGATTGTACGTCGGCGGATCATCCGGCGAATGTATTTATCATTCCGTCGAAGAACGCAAATTGGTTCTCGAAAATGTCGTTTCTCAAGCAGCGGGGTGCATTGTCATCATTGCTCATGTCGCCTGTAATAACACCGCGGATTCCATGGAATTGGCGGCGCATGCGGAACGTCTCGGCGTGGATGCCATCGCTGCGATTCCTCCGATCTACTTCAAGTTGCCGGATCGGGCGATTGCGAAGTACTGGGATGACATTTCCTCAGCCGCTCCGCGTACGGATTTTATCCTGTATAACATCCCGCAGCTTGCTGGTGTGTCCTTGAGTAAAGGTTTGCTGCGTACGATGCTGGAGAATCCCAACGTCATCGGGGTCAAGAATTCTTCTATGCCCGTTCAGGATATCGAAGACTGGCGGGATGAAGGCGCGATCGTCTTCAACGGTCCGGATGAACAGCTGCTCTCAGGGCTGACCGCGGGCGCTGTCGGCGGGATTGGCGGCACCTATGGTTCTATGGCGGCGCTTTATTTGAAGATTTTTAATCTTGTTAAGGATGGAAAAGCTGCGGAAGCGCTTCCGATTATGGATGGTTGCCGTCAGGTCATCAATTTAATGTGTTCCGCTTATGGAAATCTGTACGGCGTTCTCAAGGCTGTATTGCGGATCAATGAAGGAATTGAATTGGGCGGGGTTCGTTCACCGCTGCTGAACTTGGTTCCGGAAGATATGGAAATTGTTAAGACTGCCGCTCAACAAATTAAAGATCTGGAAGCTAAATACCTGTAACCCCGCTCAGAGGCAGGCATCCAAAAGGAGAGATGATGGATAAATATTTGATGCTCAATCGCAGCTATTTTCAACCTCAGGGAATGGATAACGTCCGTTTGACGCTGGTTCAGGCGCAGAAAGATACCGCAAACAACCCGCTGTTTCATGAAGATTTCTTCTCTGAACCCCAGCGCCGCTGGGAGCCCCGCTACGACAATGCGTATCCCAACGTTATCTATGACCCGAAATATGGAAAATACCGCTGCTATTATACGCTCTGTTCGAAGGATGATGATTCGGCTCGCTCTGATCGAGAAGAACGGGGACGCCGGGATTATCGTCCCATGCCGACTCGGATTGCTTCTTTAGCGTATGCGGAAAGCGACGACGGGATTCACTGGGTCAAGCCCAATCTCGGTTTTGTCGAGTTTGAAGGCAGCCGTGAAAATAATATGCTGTTCCGTTTTGCTCATGGAACCGGCGTTTTTCTGGATGCGGACGAAACCGATCCCCGAAAACGCTATAAGATGGTCACGAAAGTCGAGTATCCCGGCAACAAGAATTACATGGCAGTCAACTTTTCTGAAGATGGGGTCCATTGGGGTGAAATGATTAAATGGCCCCGCTGGAACCCTCCGGCGGATTCTCACAACCTGCCGTTCAGAGATAAACAGGATGGACTTTTCAAGGTCGTGACCCGAATCTGGAAAGACGGCGTCCGTATTTCCGCGATTTGCTCGAGTCCGGACTTTATCAACTGGAGCGCTCCGCATGAAATCATCCGCGGAAGCGGATTTGAAAGTCAGGTTTATTCCATGCCGGTATTCTGGTACGACGGGATTTATCTGGGACTGGCTTCCATGTTCCATGAGGGCGATCGATCGGCGCCGGATTTCGACACGGTCGATTTGGAGCTGACGCTTGGAACGGCCAGTTCGCGGTTTGATCGCATCCTGCCGGATCAATACCTCATTCCGCGCGGAGCGGGCCATTACCCAACCGGTGAATTTGACTGCGGCTGTATCTACGCCGCTGCGCCGATTGAGATGGATGGAAAGCTTGTATTTTATTACATGGGCGGGAACGGTCGGCATACCAACTTTAGGGAGACTTCTTTTGCTCGTGCGTTCCTCGAAAAGGATCGCTTCGCTTTCTATGAGACGCGAGACCCGAAGAAAGAAGCGATTTTGCCAACGCAGACTTTCTACGCATATGGGAATGAGCTGGCAATTCTTGCGGATATTGAGAAAAACGGTAAATTATCTGCTGCGCTTTGCCAAACTTACAATGCCGCGCCCATGGAAGGATTCGGTTTTGAGGATTGTGAGCTTATTCCGCGTCAGGATGGCTATCTGACCCTGCGCTGGAAAAAGCCGTTGACAAGTCTTGAAAATACCGGTTTCTGCATGGTGTTTCGGTTCACCGGCGCCAGGTTATATGCGCTGAAAGGGGAAGTCACGCCCCGAACCAGCCGGTATTATGAAGGCGCCGCTATCTTGCCGTAATAAAGGATCCGAAAATGATTTTTTGCAAACGAAAAAACCTGGAACGTTATCTGGGTTTATCCAAAAATCTTGATACTGCGCTTCGCTTTCTGATGGGAACGGATATGCGGTGCCTGAAGATGGGGAAAAATGTCGTCGACGGTGACGCGGTCTATGTAAATCGCTTCGATTATGACACGGTTGCGGAGCCGATCACCGAAGGACATCTTCGCTATATCGACATTCATGTCGTTTTGGAAGGTGAAGAAATCGTGGCGGTCTCGGACACGAGTACGCTAACGGAGATCGAGAGGAAAGAGGACGAAGATTACATCGGTTTTCAGGGAAAGTTTCAAAGCTTGAATACTCTCCGACCCGAAGACGTCCTGATCTGCTTCCCGGAGGACGCTCATAGTCCTAAACGTATTTGCGGAACGTCTTCCTGCCATGTGAAGAAGGCGGTCGTAAAAGTATTAATTGATAAATAAGGAAGTCGATATTTACGACATCAACGTTTACAAGGACCTCATGCAGAGGATGAGGGGCGGAATTATTGTCTCTTGTCAATCCAAAGAAGGAGACCCGACCCACGGTTCGGAATTCATGGCAGCTTTCGCTAAATCGGCTGAGATTGGCGGAGCTGCCGGAATTCGTGCGAATTCGGCGGCTGATATTGAAGCGATCAAGAAGATCACAAACCTGCCCGTGATCGGGATTTGGAAACGGCGTTGGGTAGATGACTGGTGGAATATCATGATCACCCCAACTTTCGCCGACTGCCGCGAGCTGGCGGACGCCGGCGCCGATATGATCGCCATCGAAACGACCGGGCGAAAGCGTCCGAATCAGGAGGACGTGAAAGAGTTGGTGGATCGCGTCCGCCATGAGTTAAACGTTCCGGTCATGGCGGATTGTCATGATATGGAAGACGCGATGCGGACGAACGCGGATATTATCGCGCCGACTCTTTCCGGCGTTGGCGGCAGGGGAGACGATGGCGTTCCGTGGACCTTACTGGACCGGATGCTCAAAGAACAGCCCCGCCCGGTCATCGCGGAAGGGCATTTCTGGGAACCGACCGATGTAGGGCGCGGTTTTGAGATCGGCGTCCATGCGATTGTCATCGGTTCCGCCATTACCCGCCCCTGGATGATTACCGAACGATTCGTACGGTTCAGTCCGCAGGGAAAAGCGAGAAACCCATGACCGCCATGCGTCAGGTATGGACGCATGGACAGCTTCGATAGGATGAATGATCCGTCCGCGGTACGGCGGGAAAAAACTAAAAAGAAGCTCCCAACTGAGCGGTTGCTCCTGCCTGCCTGAAGCAATAAAAAAAGCAAACGGATAAAATCGATACCGGTGTTGTTCTGGGGCAGTGTTTTGCCTCTGAACCACAGGGTCGAAAACGACCCCGGCGGGATTTGAACCCGCGACTCTGCCATGGATGCGAAGTAACCGATCTCTGCAATGCCGTTTGCTTATTTAATTGTATGTCGGAGCGTTATCCTGTCAAGAGGTCTGTTGCCCGCCCGGCTCGTAATTTGTGATACGCTTTATCAGCGAGTCTTCGCCTTCCTCCATTAAGAGGATAAATTGAAGGATTTTCTCGGACCAGCCGGTGATCAGGTTTGTTTTTGAACCGCAGAACTGCTGCGTTCCATACCCTATCAGGTCGATGGCATGAACCCAGAACTCGGGATTGATTTTTCGGCGGTACTCGTCGGCGAGCGTCTGAACCGTTTCCCTGCCATAGTTGCACATATTGTCCGATAAAATAATCAGGCGATCGGCTTTTATCCGATTCCCGATCATTTCCTGCAGCGGTAATTCCATGTCCGTTCCGCCGCCCCGATGCCGATGATTCATCGCGGTCGAGAGAATTGCCGTCCGAGTAGAAAGCGGGTGTTTTTCAATCATTGTGTCAAAAGTATAAAAAATACTGTCGGCGCAGATCCGATTCGCGATTAATCCCAAAAGCAGCCCAATTTCAATGCACTGGACCTCGGACTTCCGGCTGATACGTGCGCACATCGAACCGGAGACATCGACCGCAATGACCGTTTTCCCGGGGATGCGCGGGAGGTTTTCTATGGAAGCGTCCACTGCATTTTCGAGGACATCGTAAACGCGGCTGCTTGCGACGCCCCGAACCGCGCGGTAGGCGGATAGAAAGCGGAACGGAAGCTGTTTCGATTTTCGAACCGCCACCGGGTCTTCGAGGCGGGCGAGGAATTTATCGAGATTATCCGGATTTTCCTGGAGAACATTGCGCAGGTTGCGCAGCGCCGCCATATAGCCGATAACGTTGTCGTCGATGAGCCGTTCCCAGCTGCTTTTCTTGTTGCCGTGCGCGGAAAGCTGCGTTTCCCAGGTTTCCGGCGTTTTGAGTTTTCCCTCGATACAGCGTTTCCATAAGTCCGCTTGAGCTTCGTCTTTCGGCGCCGGATGGCAGAGGATGATCAAGTCGCGCATCTTGACGCCTTTTTTTTCGCCTTTGTACTTAGCTAATTCGTATTCGCTGAGACCGCTGAGGACATCGTTAATTCCCTTTTTGAGCGCGTTGGGAACCGGCTTTCCGAAGACCGTCAGGTAAAACGCCATGATCTCGGTAATGTCATCGCCCCGGAGCGACACGCCGCGGACGGTCGAACGAACGTAGGGCTTTCCTTCCTCTGCGTATGCGAGCAAAGCGGTCAGAACATGCGCGACAGAGCGCATATTGAATTCACGGCGCGCGAAAACGGCGAGCTTCACGACGAACGCCGGATCCTTCCGGATAACCGCGATCGCCGTCTTGACCAGCTCGGCTGAATTATCGCCGTAATACTTTGGTTCGTTGAAAAACGACGTTAAAACCTGCGTCATCAGCCTTGATTTATCGTCCATCTTGTAGGCGATATGTCCGAATAGGTTGGTCGTTTTGTCGGTGCTGGTTGGGTTAAATTTTGACATGTTTCACCTCCATTCAACTGAAATCGAGCCTGGGTCTTTTTCCAATGTTTAAACACAAGATGCAAACGGATAAAAACGATCGCGGTGTTTTGGGTTCTAACCACTGAACTACAGAACCGAAAACGGTTCCGGCGTGATTCGAACCCGTGTCCTATCGATGAATGCGAAGTAACCGCGCTCTGCAATGCCGTTTGCATGAATTACTATAACTTATGAAAATGGGGGCGTCAAGGTCAAAACGACGTGCGAATAATTGCGCACAATCAAACCACCTGATTTCTAAAAAACCTATTGACAGCAGTTTCATAAAACGGTATATTACTTCCCCGATGGAAACGAAAAATCGTTCGTTTCAGACGAAAAAGCGGGAGAGGATCGGCGAAAATGTCCAATAACAAAGAAGAGATTCTTAGCGAACGGCTTCACCGGAACCAATTATTTTGCTTTTTCAATTTATTGACGTTTCAAAATTAAGCCTCCGAATTCAGGAGGTTTTTTTTTACCATAGACAAAGGTCAGGTCAAGAAAGGGTAGGAACGGAACATGCTGAAAGGCAGAGATTTAATCGAACCGATGGATTTTAGCGTCGAGGAAATGCAGCAGATTTTCGAGCTTGCGAAAAAAATTATCGCGGACCCGCGCCGATATGCGCATGCCTGCGACGGACAGTTGCTGGCGACATTGTTTTATGAACCTTCGACACGGACGCGGTTCAGCTTTGAAGCCGCGATGCTTCGATTAGGGGGGCAGGTTATCGGTTTCTCTGAGGCGAATTCTTCTTCCGCCGCGAAAGGGGAGTCCATTTCGGACACGCTCCGAACGGTGGCATGTTATGCGGATGTGGCGGTCATGCGTCATCCTAAGGAAGGCGCACCGCGAATCGGTGCAATTGCGGCGGATATTCCGGTGATTAACGCTGGCGACGGCGGTCATCATCATCCGACTCAGACGCTGACCGATTTGCTGACAATTCTCGAGGAAAAAGGGCGGCTCGAAAACCTGACGGTTGGAATTTGCGGCGACCTTAAATTCGGACGCACGGTTCATTCCCTGATTCGGGCGCTTTCGCGTTATGCGGGGGTTAAGTTTGTCCTGATTTCGCCGGAGGAGCTCGTCGTTCCGGAATATGTCCGCGAGGGTATCCTGGTCAAAAATGGGATCCCGTTTGAGGAAGTTCGGAAGCTGACGCCGGTTCTTCCATCGCTGGATATTTTGTACATGACGCGCGTACAGAAAGAGCGCTTCTTCAACGAGGAAGACTACGTCCGTCTCAAGGATCGCTACATTCTGGATGCTGGTAAGATGACGCATGCGAAGCAAGACATGATCGTCATGCACCCGCTTCCGCGCGTGAACGAGATTTCGGTCGACATTGACCATGACCCCCGTGCGGCGTACTTCCGCCAGGCGAAGTACGGCATGTTCGTGCGGATGGCTTTACTGATGAAAATTTTAGGCGCGGAGGAATCGTCATGTTAGTTGTCAACAGTATTGAACGAGGCATCGTTATTGACCATATTACTGCCGGTGTTGGGGCGAAAATCCTGTCATATCTGAACATTGATACGTCCAATCATACGGTCGCGTTCCTGATGAACGCGGACAGCTCGCTCCTTGGGCGAAAAGATGTTATTAAGATAAAAGATGTCGTTGATTTGGATTTGAGCGAGCTGGGACTGCTTGACCCGAACGCAACGGTCAATATTATCGAAGATCATAAAGTCGTTCGGAAGATTAAGTTGGCGATTCCGGAAAAAGTCGTCGATATTATTCATTGCAAAAACCCGCGCTGTGTTACGTCGGTTGAAGTGAACGCGCCGCATATTTTCCATCTCGTCGATCCGGAACGGCGCGTTTATCGCTGCGAATACTGCGATGATTTGGTCAGCATGTCCAAGGATGGAATGAGCGAACTGATTCATAAAAAAAGTCCTCAGCGGAAATAGGTGGAAAGAATGAGCGGGGTTGTTTATCGGAATGTTCAGATTCCGAGTCTCGGTTTAGATTCTGCGGAATTGGTCGTCGTTGGGGATCGGATTCATGGGATCCAGGCTAAGGGTTATAATCGGCGTTTACCGGAAAATGCCGATGATTCGGCGATTCGGACGGTTGACGCAAAAGGGTTAGCCGTCTTGCCGGGACTCATCGACTTGCACGTTCATTTCCGCGACCCCGGCTTTCCGGAGAAAGAAACGACGGAAACCGGGTGTATGGCGGCTGCGCGCGGCGGCGTGACGACGGTTTGCGCGATGCCGAACACAAAGCCGGTTGTTGACTCGGTTGAGACGCTGGAGCTGATTGACCGCGCGGTTAAGGCGGCGAACGGGGTTCATGTCCTGCCGTTAGGGACGATTACTCGCGGGGAGAGCGGCGAGACACTGACCGATTACGGCGCGTTGAACGCGGTTCAAAATGAAAGCATGCGCTTGCTTGGACGGGGGCTTCCGGCGGTCAGCGAGGACGGTAAATCGGTCATGAATCCGCGCTTGATGCGGGATGCGATGAACGCGATTCACGCGAACGGGTTGAAGGTCTTCTCTCATGCGGAAGAGATCGGCTTGTGCGGCGGAAGCATGCGTCTTGGAGCGTCGTCGAAGCGCTTGGGTGTCGTCGGCATTCCCGCGGAAGCTGAATCGATTATCGTTGCCCGTGATATCCTGTTATCCGAAGCGACTGGCTGTCCGGTGCACTTCTGCCACATCAGTACGGCATCGTCGGTGTCGCTCATTCGTTGGGCGAAAGCGCGCGGGCTTCCGGTTACCGCCGAAACCGGACCGCATTACCTGACGCTGACCGACGAAGACGTTCAGGCGGAAAACGGTCATTTTAAGATGAACCCGCCGCTCGGAAACCGGAAGGATCAGGAAGCGCTGATCGAAGGGCTGATCGACGGAACGATTGACGCGATTGCGACGGATCATGCGCCGCATACCGCTGAGGAGAAGAACCGTCCGATTATGAACGCGCCGTTCGGCGTAACCGGACTGGAAACGTCGTTTTGCGCCAGTTATACGGCGCTGGTGAAGTCCGGATTGATGACGCTGCAGAGGCTGATCGAGCGGATGTCGACGCGTCCGGCGGAAATTTTAGGATTGAATCGCGGAAAAATTGAACCCGGCGCAGCGGCGGATTTGACGTTCGTTGACCTGAACGAGACGTTCGTTCTGGAGCCGGCGAAATCGCTCTCCAAAGCGAAACATTCGCCGTTTGCCGGACGTGAGTTCAGCGGCGCTGTCAAGTTTACGGTCGTAAATGGGAAAATGATCTATGAGGATTGGAAAGGATTTAACCGTGATAGATAGCTTAATTAATGCCATTCGTGCAAAAGAGAATCCGACGGTCGTTGGACTCGACCCGTCTTTGAACCTCGTTCCCGCTGGATTGAAAGAAGAGGGATTCGAGACGTATGGAAAGACGCCGAAAGCGGTCGCCGAGATTTTCCTCGCCTACAACAAGGCGATTATTGACGCAGTCGCTGATATTGTCCCGGCGGTCAAACCGCAAATTGCCATGTATGAACGGTATGGACTGGAAGGAATTGACGCGTACTTGAAAACAGTCGCCTACGCCAAGGAAAAAGGGCTGATCGTTATCGGTGACATCAAGCGCGGGGATATTTCCTCGACGGCGGAAGCTTACGCGGCGCATGTCGGCGGAACGGAGGTTGAGGGTGAAGTTTTCGATCTTTGGCGTGAGGACTTTATTACGGTCAACCCATATCTGGGCTCGGACGGGATCCTGCCTTTCGCAAAAGCGGCGGCGGCGAAAAACCGCGGGCTTTTCGTCCTCGTCAAGACGTCGAATCCGTCCAGTTCCGAACTTCAGGACCTCGTCGTTGACGGACGTCCGATTTATCGAATCATTGCGGATTTGGTCGCGGGTTGGGGAAAGGATCTGATCGGTTCGTTCGGATATAGCTCGGTCGGCGCAGTCGTTGGCGCGACGCACCCGATTCAAGGGGTCGAGCTCAGGAACCAGCTCCCGCATACTTTTTTCCTCGTTCCGGGTTATGGCGCGCAGGGGGGCACCGGCGCGGACTTAAAAGGTTTCTTTGATAAGGATGGACTTGGCTGTATTGTGAATTCATCGCGTGGGATTATCGCTGCATGGCGGAAAGACCCCGAATTTGCGAATGATCCGAAACTGGGTTCCGCTTTTGCGGCTGCGTCGCGGAAGGCTGCGCTCGCGATGCGGGAAGATCTGCGTTTGGCAATGTAAAAAAAGCCTGCGAAGAAGAGACTGTGTCGAGAGACCTCCCGTAGAGCAGTGGAGCGGGAGGTCTCTCGATATTGGTTTTTAAATAGATCGAACGTTTCTCCGTTTCTTATCGGGACCCATTGTTTCCATTTTAATGTGGTTGACGAATGGCAGTGCATTCGGTTGGGGGGGGGCATACCCCCGATGGTCCAGTGGCAGGTATTAAAATGGTATAGTTGGTGGAAGTTTTGAATTGAAGTTAAGTATATGGAGGTTGTCATGAAAAAAATCTGGAACAGCTGGCTAAGAGAAAGTGTATTTATTTACAGCGTTATCTACACGATTACAACAATAACTAACAGTATCGGATATCTGATTCAGGGACTCCGAGATGATCCGAGTGGAAATTGGCACGAGCTCACGAGAGCATTGATTGTTCTTATCGGTGTTGTTGCGTATGAACTGGCGCGGCATTTACCCGTAAAAAATTTAATTCTCAGAACAGCGATTGTCTATGCGGTTACTTTGCCGTGCGCTTTTTTCGCTGTATGGTCCACTCAGTTTATTGAGCCGCTGGCTAAAAGTGCATATAAGGATATTTTTATCAATTACACTGGTTTATTTATCGTTGTTTCTATCATCGCGGTGGTAATTCAAAAGATAAGGCGTAAACGATGAGCATAATGGAAGTTCGCTGAGATTATTTAATCTTTCCATTTTGCTAATTGTATCGCCGGCGAGAATGGTGCGACATTCGATGGAAAGAAGGACTATATCCTGCATTTCGATTCGCTTCCGCCTGTGCTTGACAAGGGCTTCTGGTCGGTAACGGCTTACAGCAATGACGACTTCCTTATCGCGAACCTGCTGGACAGATACTGCGTGAATGACCGTTCGGATTTTCAACTGAATGACGATGGTTCGCTCGATATACTGCTCACAGCGAATACCGATACCGGATCGGATAGGTATGTGCTGCCGACGGCGGAGGAAGGCTTCCACTTGTATATGAGAATATACCTCTCCCTGATATGGAAGTGCTTGAAACATGGAACGCTCCGACGATAAGGCTGAAACAGGATGTTTAATGCTGCTGTAAGTCTTTGAGCTTGTAGCTTTATCTATTTATAAATAGAACCGACGATGGAGAGATCTATTTCTCCCGGCGGGAGAGGATTCCGATGAAGAGCGCACCGCCGACCGCCGCGGTTATCGCACTGATCGGAATCTCGACTGGAAAAAGCGTCCGTGCAATCAGGTCGCTCAGGACGACAAGAATTGCGCCGGTCAGTCCCGCCGCCGGAAAACTCCAGCGCAGATCTGCGCCGAAAAGCCGCCGTGCGACGTGGGGTGCGGCGAGTCCGACCCAGCCGACGTTTCCAACCAGCGCCGTAATCACTGCCGTGCAGATGACCGCGCCGAAAAAGAACAGCCGCCGTTCAAAACGGACGTTGACGCTCATGGACGACGCGGTATCATCGTCGAGCGAAAGCAGGTTCAAGCGCCAGCGGAACGCGAACATTCCGCCGATCGCGATCGTCAGAACGGGGAGGATCGGCAGGATTTCGTCCCATGCTGCGCCTTTCAATCCGCCCATGATCCAATAAGTCAGCTGCAACAGGCGATCGTTCGTGTCTAGACAGTATTTCACCAAACCAAGCGCGGACGAAAAGAGCGCGGAGGACGCGATTCCAGCCAGAACGAGCCGCATGAGCCAATGAAAACCGCGGATACGCTCAGCGAAGATGAGCGTCACGCCGAAAGCGGCGAAAGCGAACACGATCGCCATCAGTTGGAGCGTCCATGCGCTTGGCGGGAAAAGGAAAAGTCCCAACGCTGCGCCGAACGTCGCACCCTGCGTCACGCCTAAAAAACCGGGTTCGACCATCGGGTTATTCAGCAGCGTCTGAAAGACCAGCCCGCAAATGCCAAGGACAGATCCCACGATGAACGAAAAGAGAACGCGCGGAAGACGGATATTCAGGAAAATTACGCGATCCAGCGGCTCACCCGTCAGCGGAATGCGGAGCGATAAACTCGGGTAACGTCCGGCGCAAAGCGACAGCACGACGCATCCGAGTACCAGCGTGCAGAGGAGAACCAACCGTTTCCGGTTCCGTGATGTCATGTCCATAATACGACTTTTCGTCCGTCGAGAGGAATAACTTTCAGCTCGGTCTCGTAAATGTTGCTCAGGTTCGTTTCCGTGAATACGTTTTCAATATCGCCGGACGCCTGAATTACGCCGTTTTTGATCAGAATGACCTGGTCCGCGATGGATTCGGCGACAGCTGGCTCATGCGTCGAAAGCAGTATCGTTTTCCCGCGTTCGGCGAGCGTTCGGATTATGGTCAGGAAACGGCGCTTGTTGGCGAGGTCGAGCGCGGAGGACGCCTCGTCCAAAAGGAGTACCTGCGTCGATTGAGTCAGCGCGCGGGCGAGGAGGACGAGCTGAAGCTGACCGCCGCTTATTTTTCGGACGGATCGCCGTGCGAGCGTTTCGACTCCAACGTCGGCGAGCGCCTGCGCGGCGATTGCGATGTCCGGCGCGGACGGAACGGCTAACGGCGAAAGCCATGGCGCGCGACCCATGAGGACGTAATCGAGGACCGAATAATCGAAAGCGATGCGTTCCGCCTGCGGAACGAAACCGACCGCACGCGCAACGTCTCGGCGTGAACTTTCGCTCAGGTCTTTCTCCGCGTAATAAATCCGCCCGCTCGTCGGCGATAAACGCCGGTTCGCAAGTTTCATCAGCGTCGTTTTCCCGGAGCCATTCGGACCTAAAAGCGCGGTAACGCTCCCGGAACGAAGGCGGAGCGAAATATCGCGCAGACCAAAAGGCGCGCCGGATTCGTAAAGGAAGCTGACGTTTTCAAAGCGAAGTTCGGGCGAATTCTCGGTTTTTGTCATGATTATCCTGTTTTAGAATTGGATTTTCTTTAAGGATATGAGGCTGAACAGGATCGTAACGCAAAGGAACGAGATCGCGAACCCGATCGGCATCTCACGCGGGCTAATCATCCGGATCAAGGTATCGGCGAAAAGCGTTATCACTGCGCCGGACAGTACCGCCCCGGGAAAAGCCAGCTGGCTATCCGCGCCGAACAGGATTCGGGCAATATGCGGCGCGACAAGTCCAATCCAGCCGATAATTCCGCTTATGGAAGTCATCGCAGAAACTCCGATCACGGTCAATATCAGGACGGCAATGCGTTCAGGCTTCAGCGCAACGCCGAGCGAGCTCGAACTCTCGTCCGGAAGCGAGAATAAATTTAACCGCCAGCGGAAACTCCATAGCCCGATCAGAGCGGTCAAAGTCAGCAGCGCAGGAATCGGAATGATTCCGATCGTCGTATAGCCATACCCGCCCATGAGCCAAAATTCAAGCTGATGCAGCTGATTATTTCCATCCGCAACAAGCTTCAGGATCGTCAGTGCCCCGCTCAGAAACGCGGAGACCGCCGCGCCCGACAGAAGCAGCCGGAGAATCCAACCGCCATAGCGAAGCGAGTTGGCGATTCCGAGCGAAAGGCAGATGCCTATCAATCCGCCGATGAACGCGAAAAGCTGCCGCGCCATGACCGTATTGCCAAAAAAGATAATCGCGATGGCAGCGCCGACGGATGCGCCTTGCGATATGCCGATGATGTCGGGACTGGCGATTGGATTTGCGAAAACGGTTTGCGTTACCATGCCACCCGCGCCGAGTATTGCGCCGGAGAGGAGCGCTGATATGACCCGAGGAACGCGAAGCCTCAGGAATAAATTCATCGCGATTGGATCTTCTCTCAGGGACGCAAGATCCATCCAGCCAACGCGCGGGTATCGGCTCAGGAGTAATGCTGCTGCTGTCATGACCCCAACGCCCATGAACAATCCGATCAGGATGCGGCGGTTCCGGGTGAGTGAGGTGTGAAAGTCGGTTTGGATCATTAATTCGGCAACCTTTTTTAATGAATAGGGTGATTATACCTGAATCTATCATCGTTTAATGGAGCGAGTTTCGTGAAATCGCCGGAATCATGGTTCAATTACTCCATATATTTTTTATGGTTGCTCTGGTTAAAAGAGTTATCCGGGAGGCTTTTGCATGTTTAAACCTGTTTCATCGAAATTCAATGTTAATGAAATCGAAGAAGGGATCTTGAAATTCTGGAAGGATGAAAATATTTTTCATCGTTCAACCGAGAACCGCAAAGGCGGGCGTGAATACGTTTTCTACGAAGGTCCGCCAACCGCGAACGGGAAGCCAGGTATTCATCACGTTATTTCACGTTCGGTCAAGGACGTTATTTTACGCTATCGAACCATGCAGGGCTGCCATATTATTCGCCGCGGCGGTTGGGATACCCATGGACTTCCGGTCGAAATCGAAGTCGAGAAGAAGTTAGGTTTCACGAATAAGCAGCAAATCGAAGACTACGGGATCGATAAATTCAATGCGCTTTGTAAAGAGTCGGCGTTTACCTATATTCAGGACTGGGAAAAGCTGACGGAGCGGATCGGCTACTGGGTCGATCTCGATACGGCTTACGTGACGTATAAAGATGAGTACATCGAATCATCCTGGGCGATTCTTAAGAATTTCTTTGAGCGCGGACTGCTGTATCAGGGGTTCAAGGTCGTTCCTTATTGCCCGCGCTGCGGGACGCCGCTCGCGGATCATGAAGTCGCGCAGGGTTATAAAGACACGGACGATCCGTCGATTTATATCCGTTTCAAGCTTGAGGGTTCGGAAGATACGTCGTTCCTGGTGTGGACGACGACGCCTTGGACGCTGACGGCGAACGTTGCGATCGTTGCACATCCGGACGTCGATTATGTCAAGATTGAACGCACGGTTCATCATCATGACGCGGACGGGGAATGCCGCGAATGTACGGAGAAGCTGATTCTCGCTGAACCGCTCCTCGCGAAAGTTTTCGGCGACGAGGAAGTTAAGATCATCGAACGCGTTAAGGGTCGTGACCTCGCGGGAATTCGCTACACGCCGCTCTTCGATTTCGTCAAGCCGGACAGACCGGGTCATTTCGTGATTCTTGGCGAATATGTTACGACCGAGGACGGTACCGGTCTCGTTCATACGGCGCCGGCGTTCGGCGCGGAGGACATGGAAGTTTCCAAAGCAAACAATATGCCCTTTATTCAAACGGTCGCCGCGGATGGGACGTTTATTCCAGAGGTGACGCCGTGGGCGGGTATGTTCGTTAAAAAGGCTGACCCACTGATCATGAAGAATCTGGAGGAACGCGGGGTTCTTTTCCGCCATGGCAAGATCCGCCACTCGTATCCCTTCTGCTGGCGATGCGACACGCCGCTTCTCTATTACGCACGCCCGACCTGGTATATCCGTACCAGCCAATTCAAGGACCGCCTCGTTGAACTCAACGAGCAGATCAGCTGGTATCCGGGTCATATCAAGCATGGGCGCTTCGGGAACTGGCTCGAAAATAATATCGACTGGGCGCTGGGACGGAACCGCTACTGGGGGACGCCGCTGCCGATTTGGACGTGTCCCGATTGCGGTGCGAAAGAATGCATCGGTTCACGCGAGGAGCTGAGCCAACGAAGCGGCTGCGACTGCCGTAATTTGGAGCTGCACCGCCCATACGTCGATAACGTTACCTTTAAATGTAAGAAATGCGGCGGGGAGATGAAGCGCGTATCTGAGCTGATCGACGTCTGGTTCGATTCAGGCGCGATGCCGTATGCGCAGTGGGGCTACCCACAGTCGAATCAGGCTGAGTTCGCCGGACAGTTCCCCGCGGATTTTATTAGCGAAGCGATTGACCAGACGCGCGGCTGGTTCTACTCGCTGCATGCGATTGGTACGCTGTATCAGGATTCGATTGCTTTCAAGAACGTCATCTGCCTGGGTCTGATTCTCGATGAAAAGGGTCAGAAGATGTCGAAGCGTCTCGGGAATATCGTCAACCCGTGGGACGTTATCGCGATGAACGGTGTGGACGCGATTCGCTGGTACCTGTTTACGTCGAGCCCAATGGGTCAGGAACGCCGTTTCTCCGCGAATCTGGTCAACGAAGTTCTGCGAATGTTTACGCTTCAGCTTTGGAATACGTATTCCTTCTTCGTTCTGTACGCGAATTTGGACGGTTGGAAGCCGGATGCGTCGGTTCCGTTCGTCCCGACCGAACTCGACCGCTGGCTGCTTTCCTCGCTGAACGCGCTTGTCCGCGATATTACCGATGCATACGAAAACTATGATGTCAACGCCGCGACGCGTCCGATCAGCGCCTTTGTTGAAACGCTGTCGAACTGGTATCTGCGCCGGTCGCGCCGCCGTTTCTGGAAAGGCGAATCTGACGCGGATAAACACGCTGCGTATATGACGCTCTATACTGCGCTGGTTACGATTGCGAAGTTAATTGCGCCGGCGATGCCGTTTATTGCGGATGAAATGTATCGGAATCTGGTTTGTTCCGCGGATGCGAACGCTGTCCCGTCGGTTCATATGGCGGACTGGCCGAAGTTTGACGCGTCGTTGATTGACGAATCGCTGAACGCGGAAATGGATTTGGTGATTCATCTGGCGTCGCTGGGTCATTCCGCGCGGAACAAGGCGAATATCAAGGTTCGTCAGCCGCTGGCGGAATGTGCTTTCTCGGTTGGGAAAGCTGAGCTGCGCTCGAGCGTTGAAAAGTACGCCGACGTTTTAGCGGAGGAGTTGAACGTTAAACATGTCCGGCTGCTCGACGCTGCGTCTGAGGCGATGGACTTTTCGCTTTCGCCGCTTCCGAAGCAGTTGGGGCAGAAGTACGGGAAGCAGTTCCCTGCGATTAAGAATGAGCTGATGAAGCTGGATCCGATGATTGCAGGGCGGACGCTGCTCGAAGGCGGTACGGTGACCGTCAGTATCGGCGGAACCGTTTATGAGATTCAGCCGGATGAAGTGGATGTCCGCGCTACGGCGCATGAAGGGTTCGTCGTCGCCTCGGAAGGCTCGAATATTGCCGCGCTCGTCAGTACGCTGACGCCGGAGCTCGTCCGTGAGGGGTTGGCTCGTGAATTTATTCGCCGTGTTCAGGACCTGCGGAAAGCTTCGAACTTTGAAGTTTCCGATCGGATCGAAATTCGCTTTGTTGCGAGCGACGAGTTAGCGGCGGCGATTCGTGAGAATCAAGGCTATATCGCGAATGAAACGCTGGCGGAGAAGATCGAGACTGGCGAATGTCCGGCGGGCTGGGAGAAAGTTGAAGATTCGTTTGACGGGGAGACGGTCGTACTTGCGATCCGTGTCGCGAAGTAAGCGCTCTCTTCAGCTGAGAAAAGGTCTTCCATTCGCAGTTGATCTTTGTAAAGACAACACGGTATAATAATGAAAGGAGGTTGATATGGCGATTGACATCTCAAGTGATGCCCGAATATTTCCAAGAAAACGGGGAAGTCTGGCTCAAAAAAGTTTGACCAGGTTTTATCCGCCATTGAAAACCTCCCGGCTCTCTTTTTACGGCGAGAGGGTGATATTGTCCCGCTAAAGGGTAAGAATGAATTATTGAGGATACGCATAGGCGTATCCGATTTTTTTCGGAATGGATCGTGCTGAGGCACGGTAAAGAATCATACGTTTTTAAGCTCGTTACGAAGGAGGTGAAAAATGAACCGGCATGACAGGTTCCTTTTGATTCGGAGACTTGCGCGGGCGCGCCGTTTTTTTCCCGCGGAAATTCTACTCTCGATCTTGCTTATTCTTGTCCTCGTTCCAACCAGAGCCGATGCACAAGCCATGATTGAACCCGATTTTACGCTGAACGTCGAAAAAGCGGTCGACGCGTTGATCGACCGGCTAACTGCGCTCGAACGTGAACTTCCGATTTATAGCGACTTTGGGACCAGCACGAATCATTTCACGCAGCGCGCAAAGATTGGCAGTGAAATTGAGGTTGAGCGCAATGAGATCAACGAAAACTGGACCGAAACGGTTCATAGCGGAAGCACCGCGATTCGCGTTGAGATTAAGACGGGTGCGCGGGGCTGGGCAGGCTGGATGTTCCTGAACGGGTTCCTTCCGGAAGGCGAAACCGTTCCGCGGCTGAATACGGGGAATGAGCCGGGCGCCGCGATGAATCTTACCGGCGCGAAAGAGCTTCGTTTTTTCGCGAAGGGCGAGAAAGGCGCGGCGAACCTTGAGTTTTTTACGGCGGGATTCGGCTATCAGGGCAAAACGGGTCCAATGACCGTACCGCACGCCGACAGCGCGGGAAAGTTCACGCTAATGGGCGTGACGCTGCGGGAGGAGTGGGTTGAATACGTGATTCCGCTGGAATCTGCGAACCTGAGCTCCATTGCTCATGGGTTCGGTTTCGTCGTTCCGGCAAATCATGATTCAGTATTTTACCTCGACGATATTCGCTTCGTCGGCGAATTCGACGCCATGAAAACCGCGCCAATCCTGCTTCGCTCGTATGATACAGCACAGCGTGAGCTGGCGAACACTGCGTTTTCCTATGATAACGCGCTGACCGCGATGGCGCTTTTATCGGCGGGTAAAAGCGCGGAAGCGGAGCGGATCTTAGACGCATTCGTTTATGCGGTCGAAAACGATCGTTATGAGCCGGGACGTGTCCGAAACGCATACAGCGCAGGAAATATCGCCGCATTCCCGGGTTGGGAGAGTGGTGCGCGGCTTCCGGGCTGGATGGACGAAGCGGCAAATTGGTCCGAGGACCGCTACCAGGTCGGCTCCAACGTTGGAAACACGGCATATGTGGCGTTAGCGTTGCTTCAAGGCGATGCGATGCATGAAAATGAGCGTTACCTGAATACGGCGCGTGATTTGATGAATTGGGTGTTAGCGAACTGCAGCGACGAGAACCCTGGCTTTACCGCCGGATTTGATGGATGGCGGGAGGGCAATCCGCCAACCGTTTACCCTTTCACCTATAAATCGATTGAGCATAACATTGACGCGTATGCCGCTTTTAAGCGGTTATACGACCGGACGGGTGAGGAAACGTACCGTCTTGGCGCCGAAAGCGCGTTATCGTTTATCCGCTCCATGTATGATGAAACGGAAAGCGTTTTTTACACGGGCACGGGCGCGGATGGCGTGACGATTGAGCATGAACCAATCGCGCTGGACGCTCAGGTTTGGGCAGCGCTTGCGCTTGGCGATGCATTCGCGCCATATGAGAAGGCGTTGGAACGGGTCCGCGCAATGCGGACGAGCGAGGGGGGGTACCCGTTTTGCGAAGAAAATCGGAACGGCGGTTGGTGGCTCGAGGGGACGGCGTATACCGCGCTGATGTTCCGATTGCGCGGGGATGAGGCAGCGTCATCAGACGCGCTGGCGGTGGTTCGCGCGCTTCAAGCGGAAAATGGATTGTTTCCTGCGGCGGCAGTTGCTGATTTAGCGACGGGATTTGAGCTGTTTGACGGATCGCCATGGACGTATCGTAAGGATTTATTAGCCCTGTCTCCGACGGCGTGGTTTGTGATGGCGGCGAATGGATTTAATCCGTATGGGTTTTAAATCCTGCTCCGAGACGGTCGAAAAAACTGGTGTATAATGGGGGACGTTCTGCCCCCATCGTCTAGCGGCCGAGGACGGAGCCCTCTCAAGGCTCAAACAGGGATTCGAATTCCCTTGGGGGCACTTCCGTACAAGCCTAATTTAGGCGTAAATTTTCAGAATAAGCGATAGGAAAATGAAAAAGACCTGATGTTGAATCATCAGGTCTTTTTAGTCGTCTGGCTAAAACCGCTTACCCGAGGTCAACCTCGGACAGGATTTTTCCGAAAAGTTCATCCGCTTTGGTCAACAATCTATCTGCTTCAGCGTTAAGAAGGTCGGCAATTTTCGGATTCTCAAACGCAAGCACGCGAAACTCAAGCCCAACGGTCGTGAAATGAGCGGCGTCATAGAGATCATCCGCGTAATCTTCGAGACTTTCTTCCGGCGGTCGTGAGCTGATATAACCGCAGGTAATCCCATTATCAGACCGCATATATGCGACCAACTCGTTCCACTCATCCCCTCCAACAAGTCTTGGATCTTCCAAAAATGGTTCAAATTGATCCTCATAGTAAACGCCGGAGCTGGAACAGCTCAGAAGCTTCTTGAAGTACGCATCCGATTCCGAGTCAGCCTGTACGGCGACGACCGTCAGCGTCAGTACGACCAGTGCAACCAACAGTAATGTAATGAATGATTTCTTTTTCATGGTTTATCTCCCTTTAGATTCTTAGTCTTGGACGACGGAGAGATAAATCTTGTCCGCCTGCTTTTCGATCTTATTCGCCAGGGCTAAGAGATCGGCGTTATTCCCATTCCGAATCGCAGCCAGGCGCAGTTCATATACGGTTATATACTTATAAGCGGCATCGGTCAACTCGTCTTCGAATTCCAGATAGTCATCCGACGGGATGGTCGAAATGACAAAGCTGCAATACACCGTTATATCGAAACGCAAGCTATATTCAAACCGTTGGAAGCGAATTCCTTCCGTCGAATAAGCGCCGGAGGCAAATTTATCGAAATCTTCTTGATACACTTTCGAGATGAGTTGGCAATTTCGCACTGCATCGTCGAAATTATCTTCCGTATCAAAAAACTCAATGTCAGCAGCGTGCGCGGCAAACGGCGCGGCGGCTATCCACAGGCTCAATGTTAAAAGAAGCAACAACCAGTTACGTTTCATTAATTTGTTTCCTTTCAAAAACACGCCTTTACGGCTTGATTCATTATTTCGCGAGGTACGAAAACGATCCGCTTCCGCCTGCGATAATACTGCCTGAAATTGCGTCATATAGCTGGAAGAAGAAAGTATGGTAGCCTAATTCTTCCGACCCATGCGCTGCAATGGTAAAGCCCTGACGTTCGCCCGGCATGACCGGATCGGCTGAAGTGTCAATCAGGACGCTTGGACGGTGACCGGTATAAGTGCTGACTGAACCCGTATTCCGCATTTCGATCTGAGACGGCCAAGGGATTGTTCCATCATTCTCAAACACGACATCAAAGTTGAACAGTGTATTCGGAACATATTCGCTCGAGAAAATGCGTCCGCCGTTCTCATCGGATTCCCCGGTTGTATACGCATAAGAGTTAACAAACTTTGCGTGAAGTCCGGTAAACGGTCCGGTCGGTTCGCTGCTATTCACGGTTGTTTCCGCGGCTGGCGCAGGCGTCGGAGCGGTTGCCCCCGTTTCGCCTCCTAATTTTGCCATGAGGTTCGCTTCAACGGTCAGCGCAATGTCATTTGCCATCTTTGTCGGATTCAGCGTCTGGAGAACGGAATCGACGATGAGCGTTTGTTCATCGTAGGATAGCTGCGGCGCGATGGTCGCGGCGATCGTCCCAAGAAGTGCGACGATCAATACGGCGATCAGAATTTTCATTCGAGTTGGTGTCTGGTTCATGTTTTTGTTCCTTTCGGATTAGTGAACGGTCCAATAACAGCTGATAATTCCTTCGCCAACGATAGCGCCCTGATCGGTCGTCAATGCGAAAGTTGAGAAATGCTCTCCCAGCGCGGAACCCGCCGCGCTTGAGTTGAACGAAAAGCACGCTTTTTCGTCCGGCTTGACTTCTTTCCCGAGCGGGACGGTGCTTGGATTCGTGTTGGATTCGTCGTTGCGCGTGACCTGTGCGAAGTAACCCGGCGTCCAGGTACCGGAACCGTCGTTAGTGAAGCAGACTTCGATGTAGACGGCGTCAAACGGAACGAAACTCGTCGTAATATCACCGCTGGCGCGATTTTTAATGAAGCAGGATTTATGCCCCACGGACAAGAAGGGACGCGGCGCTTCGGTCGCGGTCGGCGGAATCGGCGGGATCGTCGCGGTTGGCGGAATTTCCGGCGTGGGCGTTTCCGTCGGGAGCGGCGTCGCGGACGGGTTCATGAGTGCGTCCTGCGTCTGGGTCAGCGCGGACTCGTATTCTGCGGTTTGCTTGAAAATGGCGATTTGCTCTTCCTGACTTAACGTAGGGGTCGGAGTCGGATCTTTGGGGAGATTCGTGCATCCATTCAGTGCGAAAATCGCGGGAAGGAGTCCCAAAAGAACGCCGAGCCTCAAGAGGCGTTTTTGTGTCATCATGCGAATTGTCCTTTCCATCCATGCCCCGAACGAGTGGGGGTTTTTCTTACGTCCAAAGTATAACCGCCTTAAATTCTAACATAGCGAATTACGAATCCTATCACGGTTATTTTCCAAAATTATCCAATGAGATAATATCATGAATTTTTAACGCTTCTCTGCTTGATAATTGCGGACTGCCTGCGAAAAATTGAAGCAAACGGATTTATATCTATATATGAATTACGCCAAATCGCAGAAGTGTTAGGTGTTGTGTTTTTGCGTTACAGCGCGAAATTTCGAGAAATTCGCGTTCAGCTGTTCAGCTTCGGGTTAATCACGCGTCGAAAAAAAAGCATCCGTCTGCATGTTTCCTTTTTGATCCCACCACCCGACCAAATTTCTCAACTAAATGGCATAAAAATGACTGAATAGAGTATACAGGCTGCGAATCTAATGCTATATTTGACGCGTTAGCGTCATCTAACCAAATGAAATTCAGAAAGGATTAGATTGTTATGAGCAGACAGGAATCAGGAAGCAAGTTGAATGGAAGGGACTTCATCAACATCGGCATTTATACAGCTATCTACTTTGTGATAGTGATGGCGTTGGCGATGACTGGACTCATCCCGATCTTTCTCATCTTGCTGTCTTCCATGATCGGCATCCTCGGCGGTATACCGTTTATGCTTTTCCTTACCAAAGTGAAAAAGCCCGGCATGATTCTCATTATGAGTACGATCATGGGCATTTTGATGTTCGTTACCGGCATGACGTGGATGCCCGTTCTCTTTTCTATCCTGACGGGACTGATTTGTGAGTTGGTTTATCGCGGCGGGAACTACAGGAGCATGAAGTCGGCAATTCTGACTGCTGGCCTGTTTCCCCTTTGGTCCTGCGGTAACTACCTGCCGTTGTTCCTGCAGAGAGCGCAGTATTTCGCCGACAGGCAGAGCTACGGACAGGAGTATATAGACGCAGTCATGAAATACACGCCGAACTGGATGTTTGTCGTCCTCCTCATTGCAACGTTCGCCTGCGGCATCCTCGGTGGTTTTATCGGAAAAGCCCTCCTGAAAAAGCACTTTGAGAGGGCCGGCATTGCATGAGCGAGGACACCTGGGCGCCATCTAAGAAAAAAAGCCTGTTAGACCCAAGGGCAAAGCTGCTCCTGATTTTCGTGGAGGCAGTTCTCGTTCTTGCGTCAACGGGAGGAGAGCGCCTTTTCTGGTTCCGAATGGCGTTTGCTGTTCTCCCCTTTTTGTTGCTCGTTACGGCAAGACAATACAAGACCTGCGCCATGGGGCTGACCGTGCTCGGAATCGTATACGTTTTGGAATACACAGTTTTTCCCCATGTGAGCGGTCTGCTTGCAGGCATCCTGCTGATTGCGATTATGATTGTGGAGAGGTTCCTTCCTGCCTTTTTGACAGGATCATATGTCATCAACACAACTACGGTCAGCGAGTTCAAGGCGGCAATGGATAAACTCCATATGCCGGACGCATTGACGATCCCCATGTGCGTCATGTTTCGGCTTTTCCCGACAATCCGCGAGGAAAACGAATCGATCCGCGCAGCGATGAAAATGCGCGGTATCCGTTTCGGCGGCGGGAAAGCCGGGAAGATGCTGGAATACCGCGTTGTCCCTATGATTGCCTGTACTGTGAAGATTGGAGAGGAACTGTCCGCGTCCGCGCTTACCCGAGGACTTGGGAAACAGAAAATACGGACGAACATCTGCCGCATCGGGTTTGGCTGGGCGGACTGGACTTTCTTCCTGCTTGCGGCAGCAGCCATGACATATTGGGTATTGGGGGCGTTCGCGTGATTGAGTTTGAAAACGTGAGCTTTTCCTATGATGCGGCGCCTGAAGAAAAAAGCCTGCGGGACTTTTCGTTGACCGTGAGCGACGGTGAGTGCCTCCTGATTACGGGACCCTCCGGTTGTGGAAAATCTACGCTTCTTCGGCTCTTGAATGGGCTGATACCGGAATTTTACAACGGGGAGATCAACGGCCGCATTAAGATAGATGGCAGCGACATCGGCGGACGCAGGATAGAGGATCAGGCTGGGCAGATTGGCACGGTCTTCCAGAACCCGCGATCACAGTTCTTTAATGTGGACACGACCAGCGAGCTCGCATTCGGTCCGGAGAATTTAGGACTGCCGGAAGACGAGATACTGCGCCGGATCGCCGGGACGGTAATGGACTTTCATATTGGGGCGCTCATGGAAAGGAGTATCTTTGAGCTTTCCGGCGGCGAGAAACAGAAAATCGCCTGCGCGTCCGTGAATGTGCTTGCGCCAAAGATTATTCTTTTAGACGAGCCATCTGCAAATCTGGACTATGAAGCGACCGAGGACTTGCGTGAGCTGATCCTCTCCTGGAAGAACGCTGGGAAAAGCGTCCTGATTGCCGAACACCGGATTAACTACGTCTGGGATTTGGCTGACAGGGTGATCCTGCTGGAGGATGGAGCCTTAAAAAAAGAACTGCGTCGAAATGAAATGACCGGCTTTACGGAGGAAGATGCCGCACAGAACGGACTGCGGTCGCTGCGGCGGGTTTCTCCGACAAGCATGGTGAAGAAAAGCGTGGAAAACACCGCCCGGTCAGATGAATTCATTCGCCTTAAAAATTTTCGTTATTCCTGTAACAAAAAGCAGGAACTGTATTCTATTCCGGAAATGAGAATCCAAAAGGGCAAGGCTACGGCAATTGTCGGGGCGAACGGCGCGGGAAAAACCACGTTCTTGGAATCAATTTGCGGTATCCGAAAGAACGACGGCGTCATGGTGCTGGATGGCGTTCCCTACACGTATAAGAAGCGGCTCGGGAAGATTTTTATGGTTATGCAGGACGTGAACCATCAGTTGTTCACTGAGTCGGTTCTTGATGAGGTGTTGATTAGCCAGCCGGAGGAGAATGAGGAAGCGGCGAAGGCGGTTCTTGCTGAAGTCGGATTGGCATCCTTTTGCGACAGGCACCCGATGTCGCTTTCCGGCGGACAGAAGCAGCGCATTGCTCTTGCCTGTGCCATAGCTTCTAAGCTCCCGATTCTTCTTTTGGACGAGCCGACGAGCGGTTTGGACCATGTCCAGATGCGCGCTGTCGCAGATATTCTGAATCGCTTGAAAGAAGAAGGCAGGACAATCATTACCGTGACGCATGACAGCGAGTTTATCAATCATTGCTGCGATGATGTTATCCGAATGGAGGACACATAGCATGAAACACGATATGCCTGCCTTCGATGGACGAATGGGCGATTTTAATGAGGTGTCAGGTGCGCTCTGGGATACGTTCCATAATTTTGGGGAGATCGGCGAGTACCGCGTGGTAGCTGAGACCGATGAGTGCGTCGTCATCCGGCTGGAAAACGAGACCGGCGAGGGGAATATGATCCTGTATCCGGTCTTTGACGGCATTTTTCTGATGTACAACGATTTTCACATGTCGCAGTATCGCTCCATGTACCAGGCTGTAGACACAATGCTTGCGGTGGACTATTGCCGTGAGGGCAGCCTTACGATGGAGTGGGGGAATGGCATGTACTGCATGAAAAAATCGGGGAGCGTCTGCATTGATTCTCGTGTCCACCACAAAGGAATGACCTATTTTCCAACGCGCCATTACCACGGGATCACGATTGGGTTTGTGAGTTCCCTTGCGGAAAAGGCACTGGAAGAAAATGCGGCGGGGATCCCTGTTGACCTTAAAGCTTTGCGGAAGAAGTTTTGCGGCGATGACGGATATTTCATCATTCAGGAGAACGAGACGTTAAGACGCCTCTTCACCGATCTGTATCGCGTGCCGGAGAATGCGAAATTTCCCTATTTCCGGACCAAGGTTTTGGAGCTGCTGGTTTGCCTTTCCGTGATTGAGGTGAAGGATGTTAATGACGGCGGTACCTATTTCTACAAGGATAGGGTTGAGAAAACACGGGCTGCTCAGAGGCTGATCTCAGAGAACATCGATCAGGATTACACCATCGAAAGACTGGCAGAGCGGTTTGATATTTCGCAGACAGCGCTGAAAGATTGTTTTAAGAGTCTCTACGGGAAACCAGTCTACACTTGGTTAAAAGAATTCCGGATTGAGAAGGCGAAGGAATATTTAACGGAACGGGACGATATGAGCATCTGCGATATTGCGGGGGCAGTCGGCTACAAAAGTCAGGCAAAATTCGGCGCGGTGTTCAAAAAACTGTGCGGCATGACTCCGAACGAGTATCGGAATCAGAAACATTAAATGATGGAGAAAGATATTATGAATGCAGAGAAGAAAAAACAGAAAGGGATTTTTGACTATATCTTCCAATTTGCGGGAGAGTATAAAGGCGCTTATCTAAAAAGCGTGGTTTTTGCCGTGATCGGGGTGGTCTTTTCCATTGCGCCCTATATTCTTATGGCGGACATGGTAAAGAAGCTCCTTTCAGGGGAACGGGAATTCAGGATTTACCTGATCGAAGGGCTTGTGATGGCTGCGTTTTGGATCCTGCGCGTGGTTTTTCATACGCTGTCCACGAATACCTCGCACAGGACGACTTTTAAGCTGATTGGCAATGTGCGGATCGAGCTTGTCGATAAGCTGTCACGCCTGCCGCTCGGGACAGTACAGGACATGCCTTCCGGCGCCCTGAAGAACATTATCTGCGAGAGGACGGATTCAATGGAGCCGGTTCTTGCGCATGTTGTCCCGGAATTTACGGCGAACATCTGCGCGCCTATCATGCTGTTTATTTACATTCTGACGATTGATTGGCGGATGGCGCTG
>DAOUFB010000076.1:0-10316 GCA_034430135.1 Flexilinea sp.
CTCGCCATGGCTCAGTCGATCCTCGGCGTCGCAACCGGCGAATCCGTCGTGGAACTCATCGACGCAATCGCTGAGCGCAATACAGCTTCAGGACTCGAGATCCTTCATCATGCGCTCGATAAC
Organism: Flexilinea sp.; assembly: GCA_034430135.1. Classification (GTDB taxonomy): domain Bacteria; phylum Chloroflexota; class Anaerolineae; order Anaerolineales; family Anaerolineaceae; genus Flexilinea. The sequence goes on from DAOUFB010000076.1 coordinate 124, forward strand.
GGAACGGAGCCGCGCCAAATCGCGAAACAGACCGTCGAATATTTGCGGTGGATGCTGAACGTTCGAATGGGATCGCGCGAAAATATCGAACTTCCACAAGAAGCGCGCAGCCGTATCACCGAACAAGCGCAGCATTTCTCGATTGAACGTCTGGTCACCCTGATTCAAACATTCAATCAAGCCGTCGTCGACAGCCGGATCGGCTGGAATCCGGGGCTTGATCTCGAAATCGCACTGGCGCAATCCTGCGAAGAAGAAAAACAGCCTATTCAGCAAGTCGTCATTCAGGAAACTGCGCATCCGGTTCGCGCAGCTGCCCCTGCACCAACCGTTCGTGTCGTGGATCGTCCCGCTGAACCGAACGTCGAAAGCCTTCCAAGCCCGAACGAACTTACCACAGAAGACGCGGATGAAGTCTCGATTATGTCCAAAGTGTTCATTCGCAAAGGACGCCATGCCGATTCGACCGTCACCAAAGACGAGATCGTCCAGAACTGGAACGAAATTCGAACAATTATCCGGACGTATGACCCCGTTCTGGATGCACTGTTGTCTCATGCCAAGGTCATGGACGTAAAAGACGGAGTTCTGACGCTTTCCTATTCGCATGAAACAGCCGTGAATAACATCAACAACAATGAAAAGCTCCTCCTCTGGACGAGCGCCGCAATTTCTAAGATCATCGGCAAAGATGTTGGCGTCCGCTCAGCGACCGTCCGAAAGAACGCCGCAAAATCAGGAAATCAATCGCTCGTTTCCGCTGCGCTCGAACTTGGCGGTAAACTTGTCACCGAACGAAAATAAACCGTTCGATCAAACGAACGAATATCAAACGAAAGAGAGATTTACAAAAATGGCTAAAGGCTACGGACGAATGGGCGGAATGCCGCAAGGCGCCGGAAACATGAAAGCACAGGTCGCCGCACTGCAGAAGCAGATGGCGGAGTCACAGGCAAAAATCGCAGAAATGGAGACCGTCGCGACCGTCGGCGGAGGCGCGATTAAGATCACGATGAGCGGCGATCAGGTTTGCAAATCAGTCGTGATTGACCCGGATTTTTTGAAAGACACGGACGCCGAAATGCTTCAGGATATGCTGACCAGCGGTTTTAATCTTGCCGTTGAGCAAAGCAAAAAACTCGCCGACGAAAATATGGGATTCCTGAACCAGACCCTGTCGCAATTCGGGTTGTCCTTCTAAATCAATGGCGCTTATTCCAGAATCGGTTCAGTCGCTCATCGACGCATTTTCACGCCTGCCCGGAATCGGACCGCGGACCGCGTCCCGACTGACCTACTTTCTCCTGAAAAACGAAAGCGACGTCGGTGAAGAACTCGCGGATGCGTTGACGCATCTCAAAAGCGATACGACCTATTGTCCTGAATGTTTCAACATCATGAGCGCAGATAAAGAACGCTGCGACGTCTGCTCATCGTCCGGGCGCGATGAAGATCTGCTCTGCGTCGTTGAATCGCCGATGGACGTCATCGTAATTGAGCAATCCGGCGGTTACTTCGGAAAGTATCATGTTCTCCATGGCGCGCTGTCGCCCATCGCGGGCATTCATCCAGAAGATTTACGCTTGCAGGAGCTTTTTGAACGCGTCGAAAAAGACAATTTTTCGGAGGTTATCATTGCGACCAACCCTTCGATGGAAGGCGACGCAACGGCGCTTTATATTCGTAAAAAACTCGAAAATAAACCAATTCGTTTTACCCGGCTTGCCCGAGGGCTGCCCGTCGGCGGTGAACTCGAATATGCAGATCCGAATACGCTCCTGCGCGCCTTATCCGGACGCCAAAATTTTTAAGTCGTAAAAAAGGAGAGTTTCGCTCGTTTTCGGATGAAGGAACTTTCTATCCAGCCTCAATGAACATACTCCAAAATAGAAAGGCGCCGCCTCTCCCTTGTGAAAAGAGAAGGCGGCGTCTTTTTCAGATAATTGTCATGACGCCTTAGATGATAAACATGACGCGTTTATTAAATTCCTAATCGTTGCGATGCGGAACGTAGACGTAAACCGAGAACGGGCAGAATAACCGATCGAAATTATATTTCGGGACATCGGTAACCGCCGGATAATCGGCATTCCGGTATGTTCCATTAACGAGATAATAGGTCGAATAGTAAAGCCCCTTCTCATTCGAATTGTCTTTCGGCGCTTCCATTCGGATTTTCCAACGGATGGACTGTCCTGGCGCGACAAACACCGCTGAACCATAGTCTTTATCAATATCGTAGGTATATTTCCCTTCGATTTCCATTTGCCAACCGGAATATTGCTGGACATCAATATCCGTCGTCCAGGTCTGTGTTCCCGTATTCGTAAACGTCACATCAAAATCAAAATCCTCGCCCGGCGCGAACTGCTGATAATAATAGGGGCTGTTGACATTGACGGCGCAGTCAAACGGCTTCGCAGGAGCGTAAACCGGCGCCGGATTATACTGCGGAACCTGCGGCGTCGCGGTCACGACGATAAAATACGGAGTTTGGGTCGGCTGTAAAATAATCGGCGCCGCCGTCGGGTTATAGAGTTTCAGCCCGTGCCGAACACGAATCGGCGTACCGCTGGAAGACGCGGTCACCGGCGCTGCCGGCGTTGACTGGACGGTCGTTTGCGCAAGCACGGCGCTCGGAAGAATCAACGCCATCAGAATGGCGATGAAGACGAAGGATTGCCGGAAAGTTCTTTTCATGAGGTCTCTCTTTCTGCTTTCGGTAGTTACACGACTATAATATCTTAACGTATCCTGCCGGATTTTTGTACCGGTTCTTTGAAAGAAAGACGAAATCCGAATGAAAAAGGTTCCCAATAAGCGCTTATGAAATTTTCACCAAGAGAAACAAGGGACGTGGTCGCGCCAACCGCGATGAAAAAATTCCAGTGTATTGCCGAGAAATGTGCCTGGAATTGCTGCCGAACCTGGCGAGTTCCCGTCGATCCAGTTCACGCCGCTGAATTCCGCAGCTGGGTCGAACCAGACGGAACGCGCCCCATGGACGGGTTTCTTAAGATGATTCGTACCAAACGGGGTGGTCAATCCGACAAAACCGCCTATTTGGATCTTCCCTCAACGGTCAACCACCACTGTAAATTTTTAGACGCGCTCGGTCGCTGTACGATTCAGCTGCGTTTCGGCGAAAACGCGCTTTGCGATACCTGCGCTTTATTCCCGCGCCGACTGTTTCAAATCGACGACAGGACCTTCATGACCGCATCCCTCAGCTGTCCGGAAACGGTTCGCGAATTGATCCTGACCGAACGTCCGCTGACGCTCTCGGTTCAACACTGCGCCGTCGATTCGGACGTTGAATCAATCGACACCGTACTGATCTCGGATGATTCACTACGCGAATTATTGCAGCATCGCACAGAATTTTTATCGTGTTGTTTCGAAATTCTCTATGATCGTGCCATTCCATTGGCGAAGAGACTGCGAAACCTCTACGCATACCTCACGGATAATCCCGAACGGCAGGGCTATTTCCCTATGCGCAATTTCGATGATTCAGCTATCGGACGCGCCATTCTCACACTCCAAACCAGCCTTCTCCCCCGATTCGCACCATTCCAGGAATCGACTCAAACCGCGGTTCATAATCTTTTCGGCGTGGGCGACGCTTACGAACGCGCCGTTGGCGCTGCGTTCCGCTCGGTCGACGAACGTTTCTTAACGCCCTTTTTCCGCGGACGTCCGTTTATTTTTGAAAATTACCTTGCGAATATCCTTTGCGCAGACGCGCTGACAGAGTTCTCCCGATACCAGCGTCCGGAAACGACGGCTTCTACTGTCCGCACATTCTCAGGCACACGCTTAATCTGTGCTGTAAACTTGTTCTTATTGCGGTTAGCCGCTGCCGCGACCTGCGAAAACGCACTGAATAACGAGAGCATTCAACGCATCCTGATGGAGAATGATCGGAATTTCTGGATGTTACCGCCGGTCGTCGAAAACACGATTGATCAATTATCCACGAAAATAACGGCAAAAGATCCGGTTTTTCTCGGGAATTTCTTAAACGAAATGGCATAAAATCCGCTCAATACAAAATTCAGCGCATTTATTTCGCCAGTCATCTAATCCCAATCCGGCAGGAAATCCGCAATCGCCTCGTTGACGGATGCTACCGGTTTTGCCCCGGCTTTCGCTAACATCTCATTTTTCCCGTCCGCCGTCTGAACGCCATAAGGAAAATACTCGATTTTATATCCATCGCGTCGCAGATGTTCTACCGCAACACTCGCCGATCGGATTCCAATCGCTGAGTCCTCAACGACCGCGAGCCGAATCACGCAATTTTTATTGAGCATACCTAAAAGCAGGGACGGATCATCCTCCTCAAGATATGCTTGAGCCGCAACAATCGCGAGGAAAGGTTTAACGTTCAAAGCTGTAATGAACGCCGAGAGCGCATGAACAGGATGCGGCTTGAGGTAGGTATCGGTTGGAACGCCGAGCCAGTTCTCAACCGTCTCCAGCGAAGTGCAGCCGATGAGTCTTACGGCATCGCCGTCCCGCCATCCAAGCGTCTCTAACGCACATTCCGCTTCCGGAATTCCGCCGAAACCATTGAGGAGGCTATCCGGAAACGAACGGTCAAGTCTATCCGGGCGCGCAGTCATGCCTGCGACGAAGACCGTTTTCCCGTTTTCCGCCCTAATCCGCTCACGATACGCTTCAGAGAGCAGCGGTTCATCGCAGGTCTCAAGCACGGAAACGATCCCATCCGGACAACTGACGCCGAACGTCTCACGAAAAACATCGCTGCCTAAAAGATACGCCTCAAGTCGCTGTAACGGAAGCGAGGTAGTAATATTCAGTGAATCAGAAAAAATATTTGAGAGAAGCGCTTCCCGCCGAATGTAAGGAAGGAGTCGATCCGGACTATCGCCGCGCTGGATCGCGCGGTAAAGCGTCTGAACCGGAAGGCTCGGTCCATCCATATGCGCCCGAAGAATCGGAAGCATTCTTTCAAAATAAGCGCTAAACCCGTTTTGATCGCCAGATAACGTGATCAAAGGTCGTGCGTCCTTAAGCGTCCGCGGAATCGTCAGCGATGGATCAAGCGACAATAAATAGTCAAAGATCATCGCCAAAGTCAATGGCACCATATCCCATTCCGCCGGAATTTCAACTGCTTCGAAACTCTCCGCAAAATGATTGCTCGTCAATTCGAGTCTCTCCAGCCCGAATTCTTTCAGGAATGAATTAACTGTATCGCGATAGGCACGGCGGTAACCTTTCGGACGAACCAGAACCCCGTCAATATCAAATAATAAAATATTTACACTGCTCATTGTAACCAGCCGCTTCCCTGTATTGTGGAATGATCCGACGTTTGCAGATGCGCCAGGAAAAGCGACATCCGCGTGGGGTCATCCTTGAAAACCCCCGCCGCTTCCATCGTCACCATACGAGCTTTTTCCTTCCGAACCCCGCGCATGACCGAACAAAGGTGATGCCCTTCCATTCGGACGACCGCACCCTTTGGGGCAATGACCGAGACAAGTGCGTCCAAAATTTGATGCGTCAAACGTTCTTGAAGCTGGAGCCTGCGGGAGAACATCTCAACAATCCGCGGAATTTTCGATAAACCAATAACCTTTTCATCCGGCAGATAAGCGACCGAAACACGACCGAAAAAAGGCAGCAAATGGTGCTCGCAGAGACTGTAAAACGAAATATCATCGACAAAAACAATCCCATCGCCTTCTGCCTTAAAAACTGCACCATTCACGACAGTAGTCAAATCCTGGTGATACCCGCGGCAGAGCTCCCCCATCATCCGCTCGACACGGATCGGCGTCGCACGCAGCCCCTCACGATTCGGGTCTTCCCCAATTTGCGTCAGGATAGTTTCAACCGACTGCGCGATGACGCCAGGCTGAAAAGATTCTTGATTTTCCGTCATCCTGTTTAACGATCCCGTGTCATCAGCTTGTCGACGATTTCCAGCATTGCGATCCGATCCGCCTGAGCATCTGTGCCGCCCTCATTTTGCGCCAGCGTATCGGTCAGGATCTTCCGTGCCGCTGTTGATTCTTCAATGACGCGCGCTGCCGTTGCTTCGTGTGCGCCGATCGCTTCTAATCGATCCGCGATTTCCCCAACCTGCTCCGCGTTTCCGTCATAAGCCGCCCAAAATTCAGCAAATTCCGCAGAATTCTCGACGCCATAAAGAATCGGGAATGTCATTTTTTTCGTTGTAATATCGCTGGAAATCGACTTCCCAAAATCGTCAACCTTTCCCCAAATACCCAACAGGTCATCCTGAAGTTGAAAGGCGATCCCAACCTTTTTCCCTGCGTCGCGAATCGCGCGAATCACCGCGGCGTCAGCTCGCGCAGCGACAGCGCCAAGCTGCATCGCGCCACGTAAGAGCGCCACCGTCTTGCCCGAAATCATTCCCAAATAATCCGCCGTCGTGACCGATGACTGGTTCTCGAACGAAATATCCAGATGTTGTCCAAATGTTACTTTTTTATACATTTCATCGAATAATTCGAGGAACATCGGTTCATTTTCTGCTCGTGTCGCGGCATGAACCTCGCGGAAACAAATCCCCATCAGGTAATCCCCCGCGTTCAACGCTAACGCCAAGCCGTGCTTCTTCCAAACCGTCGGACGTCCATGACGGATATCTGAAACGTCCTCAATATCATCATGCACTAATGTAAAATTATGCAACAATTCCAATGCCGCCGCGAAAGGCAAAACCCGTTCGACGTCGCCTCCAAGCGCACCGCAACAGGTACAAGCCAATAAGGGGCGAATCCGCTTCCCGCTGTTCGGGATCAGCATGCCATCGGACGTCATACCCATCGCATCCGTAACCATCTCTCTAAGCCGCTTATCAGCATGCAAGCCCCAATCCGCGTCTAAAATCGAATAAATCGCATCGTTAATTTGAGTTAAATACGTTCCAGCCATTGCCGTTTTCCTCCGGGATCACCCGATTTTTTCCAATCCGCTCGACACAAAACGAGCGGCTTTGTATTGCGCCGTAAACCGGTCGATAACCGCACAAACCGCTTCCGAACCCTCGAGAGCAGGCGCTAAAAACGGAAGCGCTGCGCCGGACAACGACGCACCTAAGAGTTCCGCTTTGCGTATTTCGACCCCATCACGAATTCCGCCGGACGCGATAACATTCGCATTCGGATAAGCGTCCTGAATCTGCGCCAATGCTTCCGCGGTAGGCAGTCCAAAGCTATTAAACGGCGCGTAGAGACTGGACTCCGGCGTTTCTCCACGGGCGTAAATCTCGACCTTTGCCCAAGACGTTCCGCCGGCACCTGCGACGTCAATCCAATCAAAACCCGCGTCCAATAACCGACCAACCGTCGAGACGTCGAAGCCAAATCCAACTTCTTTCGCAATCAATGGAATCGAAAGTTCTTTGCGGAGTTCGTTAATTTTTGGGACGAGACCCGTAAAATTCGTATCGCCGCCCGGTTGAATGAGTTCCTGGAGAACGTTGAAATGCAGGATTAACGCGTCAGCCTGTATCGCGTCCAGCGCGGAGCGAATTGCGTCCAATGTGAGTCCATAGTTCAACTGCACCGCGCCGAAATTCGCCAAAATCGGGATCGTTGGCGCGTTGAGACGGATCTCGGAAAGGCTATGTGCGTTTCCCGATTCCGCGTAAACACGCAGCGAACCCAGCGCCAGCGGGATCCGCCGCGCTTCCGCAGCCTCGCAAAGATTCCGGTTGATCAGCGCACCACGCTCCGTTCCCCCTGTCATCGATGAAATCATCAATGGCGCAGAAATACTTTTTCCAAGGAATGAACGTTCGATTGAAAAAGACGTAAAATCCGCTTCCGGCGCAGCACATGGCATCAGCCGATAGCGCTCAAATCCATTCGTAACTCCGGAGGCGACATCCCGCGTTAAACAGCTATTGAGATGATCATCCTTTCGCCGTTTCGTCACGGCAGCTGCCAGCTCATTTTTTTTCATATGGTTCAATTCTACTCGATTCCAAGCGGAAAATGACTTCAAGCGCATAGCAACCTTTCCCGTAAAAAACCGTACACATTGATATTCGCATCGAGGTCAATAACAAAATTCAGCAGCCTTTTTCCCAAAAATTTCGTACATATTGCAAGGCACATCGAGCTTAAAAACGAAAGTCAAGTGATAAAATATGGCGGGTCATATAGAATTTAATGAACTATCAACTACGGGCAACGCTCAATAACCTCAGCGGCAGCAATTATTTTCGTATCGTGCTTACGATTGTCTTGGCGATCCTGTTTGCGGTACCGTTCCTAATTTTTGATTACGCCGATATCCGCGCTTTTATCGCCAAAAATCAAGTCAGCGGCGTTTTCGTTGCGTTCTTTCTTTACATTGTGATCGGCGTTTTTCTTATTCCGACCGATGGTCTGACGATTTTTATCCTCGTCACCATGGGGTTTTTCCCCGCGTTTATCCTCGATATCGTCGGGAACAGCGCCGTTTCATTCGTTGAATACTTTATCGGGACTGGGATTCAGGACGTGACCCAATTCGACAAGCGAAAGAAAAAGCTTCCGGGTTTTCTCGAGAAGTATCCGATTTCGAAGCCAGAGTTTCAAATTCTGGGACGAATGCTCCCTGCGTTCGGCTCAAAAGCGGTAAATATCCTCTGCGGATTTCGGCGAACCTCGCTGGGGGTGTTCGCCTGGACGACGCTCGTATCAACTTCGATCGGCGCCTTTTTTGTCACGATCGGCTACTACTGGGGCGCTCGCTTTTTAATTTATCTCGATCCATTCGGTCTGGCGACGCGAACAACCTTTCTTCAATCCTTTATCACAAACTACTACAAGGGCTTTTGAGCTTCGAAATTTTCGGAATATCAAACTAAACGACGGTATAATTTGTTAAAGGTTGTCGTTATTTGATTTAATGAAAGGGAGCTATACCATGCAGTTTTCGTTGCCGAAGTACCATCATCCCGATTTCACAAAAGAAAAATTCGTCATGGCGCCGAATATCCGAACCGAAAGAGTCGTCATCGACGCCGTCGCGCCGGATTTCTATCATGCGACTTCGATCTTTCCGGAATATTATAAGATTGATGGCGTGTGGACGCTTGCCGAAGAGTCACGGATGGATTGCGTCGTCGTACTGCGCCCAAGTGGGAAGTTAGACGTCGTCGAATTTCGGAACCTAAAAATTGGTGATCAGGTCGTATTGGGCAGGACGGAAAACTGCGAAGATGGGATTTTCTTACATTCAACCGGTTTTGATGGAGACGAAAGTGAAAATAAAGACGTTTTCGCTTTTCGCTCCGGGCGTTCACGGGAAACCGCCTTTTCAAAAGATTACGATTCCCTCTACCGTATGCTGATCCATGAACGTGACCACGGGAATATCCTCTGGGTCATGGGACCTGCATTCGCTTTTGACGCCGACGCACGTCAGGCGATGGCGGATCTGATCCGTGACGGTTTCGTCGATGGAATTTTGGCGGGAAACGCGCTCGCGACCCATGATCTGGAAGCAGCTTACAAGGGGACAGCGCTCGGGCAGGACATCTATACGCAAGTCTCTAAACCCAATGGGCATTACCACCACCTCGATACAATTAACGCTGTTTGCCGTGCCGGGTCAATCCCTGAATTTATCCAAAAGAACCATATCGACAATGGCATTATCTTCACACTCAACGAAAAAGGCATACCGTTCGTTTTGACCGGATCCATTCGCGACGACGGACCGCTTCCGGAGGTTATCCGCGATAATTACGATGGTCAAAACGCCATGCGAACGCTCGTCCGTAAAGCCACAACCGTGATCTGCCTTGCGACTCAGCTGCATACCATTGCCACAGGGAACATGACCCCATCTTTCCGCGTCGTCAATGGCGAAATTCGTCCTCTTTATATCTACACCGTGGATATTTCGGAATTTGTCTTAAATAAACTTTCCGACCGCGGATCGCTGACCGCGACGTCCATCGTGACCAACGTTCAGGACTTCATCGTTATGGTCAGAAACGGAATTCGTCGTATCGAATCCATGGCATGATTTCGTCAAGTTCTTGTAACACAAAGAGGCTGTCCCAAAATGCTTTTTGCGTGGGAAAGAGACGTGAATATTTTTAAAGTATCGAGATGTCCATGACTCCCTCACTCCGCTACGCTACGGGGACAGGCCGCTCGCTTATCGCTTCCCCCATCCGCTTTGCTTCGGGG
>DAOUFB010000077.1:0-2608 GCA_034430135.1 Flexilinea sp.
CGATTTTTCGCCTCCGCGTAAAACCGCGCCGCCGCCAGCGGTTCAGGAAGATAAAGCGTCTTCGCTCCATGAACCATACGCAGCCATAGCTGATGATCCAAAAGGTAGTGATACGATAAATCAAGCCCGCCGCACTTTTCCCAGAGCGACCGGCGGAAGAAAACCGCCGGCTGGCTGATAATCCGAAACCGCGCCAAGTCGCCCCAGCCCCAATCGCCAAAGCGCATGACGTTCATCAATTCGCCGTTCCGGTCGACAGAAAGAACATCGCCGAAAACGAAATCGACGTCCGGGTGAGCCTCGAATACCGCGTTAACCCGCTCGAAAGCGCCCGCTAAATAAAAATCGTCCGAATTAATCCAGCCGAAAATATCGCCCGTCGCGCGCGCGAATCCCTGATTGATAGCGTCCGCCTGCCCGCGGTCCTTCGCGGAAACCCATCCGGACAGTTCCGCCGCATGGGACGCGATAATTTCGCGGCTTCCGTCGCTCGACCCGCCGTCCATGACAAAATACTCCGCCGCCCCGTAGGACTGCGTCAGGACGGATTGAATCGTCTTTTCTAAAAATTCCGCCTGCTGATACGACGGGGTAACGATCGAAAAGCGCAGACCCATGGCTAAAAAAGCGAATCGTAATCAGCTTTCGGGAAAACCTGAAGCTTGCCGCCGACCGTCGCGTCAATGACCCGCCGACCCGCCGCACGGTATGCCTCGTTCGCAAGGCGGTAGGCTTTCTCCGACGTCTCCAGATCGGGAAGCTGCCAGCGGAAGCCTTTCCCGAAGTAGCCGGGATTGAAATGATTCGGGTCATCGCCTTGGGAGACGACCGTTTCATTCGGCTTGCCCTGCGTCGCGAACGAATGATCCACGCCGACGAGAATCACCTCCGAGAAGCCGAGGTAATACGCCGTCTGGAGCGCCATGTACGTCACCGTCGCCCCCTCCCACATTCGGAAGCGGATATCTTTCTGAAACCGCGCTCCTGTGTACGTCGCGTAGAGGAAGAAAAGGTTCTCCTCCGGACGAAGGTAACGAAGCGCCCGGGTCGTCACGAACCGCGGCATCGTCAGCCGCTGAATATCTTCCGACGTCTGTTCCACGACCAGATCATTCACGCAGAGGTAATAAGACGTCTCAAACCCCATCTCCGGAAACGCCAGATAGATCCGGTTCAGCCCGAACGTCGTCTCGTTCTTAAGCCGGGTCAAATCGGTATTTTTCAAGCTTGGACCATTTCCGATAATGAAACAGCGCTCGCCTGAATGTCGATCCCGAAGCGCCGCCAACCGCGCGATCGAATCGCGCCGCGCCGGGTCCAAATACGCCGCCGGAAAGTTGGGAATACGCTTTAAACCATCGTAAACTTCCTTACCGGCGGACAGGATCGGCGCGGGGACGGTCCGGCTAAGTAAATCCTTAACTTTCGGATCCATTAATATTTCTTCTTGAGTTCTTCGATATTGCTCGTGTCAAAACCGAGCGCACCAACGCAGTTGCGGATCGTTGACCAATGGACGCGTTCGCAGGCAATCGGGCTGAAATTCGAGTTATGCGGCGCGAGCATGACATTATCCATTTTCAACAGTTCCGATGACAACGGCAGCGGTTCGGTTTCAAATACGTCAAGAGCCGCCGCAGCGATCGTCCGATTCTTCAGCGCTTCGATAAGCGCCGGTTCATCCACGACCGGTCCGCGCGACAGGTTCAGCAGAATCGCCGTCGGCTTCATCATGCGCAGCGTTTCCGCGTTGATCAGATGACGGCTCGTCGGGTTCAGGTCAACATGGCAGGTCACAATATCCGACTCGCGCAGCAGGGTTTCCAATGAAACGTTTTCCGCGCGCGTTTCAAGCATGAAGTCAGGACGGATTTCGGCAATATCGTTGCATAAAATTCGCGAGCCGAAACCGCGAAGCCGACGCGCAACCGCCATACCGCAATTGCCGACACCGATAATTCCGACCGTTGCTTCCGAAAGCGTCGTGATCGGCGGCTTGTTCCAGACGCCTTCGCGCATCGTCGCATCCATCGCCTTCAATCCGCGCAGGAAAGACAGCATGTACCCCACCGCCGATTCCGCGACCGGAACGGTAAACGCGTTCGGCGTATTGCCGATGATGACGCCATGCTTCGCGCAGGCGGGCTTATCGATCGCGTCAATCCCCGTGCCCCATTTTGAAACGACCTTCAACCGCGGTGAACAGGCTTCAATCACGCGCGCGCTGAATTCGTCATCGCCGCAGAGAATCCCGTCGAACTGACCGGCATATTGCAGGATATCATCCTCACGAAGCTTCTGCTTTACGACGGGAATAATGACTTCCAATCCATAAATTTCTTCAAGAATGCGCTTGAACCGCTCTTTCTGAGCCATCATGTAAGGCGCGGACAAAATCACCGTTTTTTTCATAGTCTCTAAGTTCTCCCTCTTTATTCCAGTAACTTCTATTTTAGCCAGCTTTCGATAGAATGCAAATCGGGAAAGTTATGATTCAGTAAATGTTGGGATGGATCATACCAACGGTATACGTGACGGCACGGAAAGAGGCTGTCCCAAAATGCTTTTTGCGTGGGAAAGAGACGTGAATATTTTTATAGTATCGAGA
>DAOUFB010000078.1:0-8589 GCA_034430135.1 Flexilinea sp.
TTTCGGCGTCGCGAACTTGTATACGCTGTCCCTGGATACCGAAAAATTAGAGCTGCATTATAACGATACGTTGGTTGGACCGCTGCCGATGGCGGACGTGAAATACCGGGATTGGTCGCCTTGTTTTCATGCGGATCGGATTAAGGCGCCGATGGCGATTTTCCAGGGAGAAGCGGATACGGTCGTCCCACTGGCGCAGGCGCAGGAGTTGGTCCGGAAGCTGAACTGTCCGAAAGTTGTCCGCTATTATCCGGAAGAAGGTCATGGCTTCCGAAAGCCGGAGACGAACCTCGATTATATCCGGACATTGACCGAGTTTATCCGGGACAACTTGTAAAGCTTGTCAAAGAATTTTACGAATTGACCAAAGAACTGGAAAGAACGGTGTATAATAAAGAACAAGTTTAATTTTGTAATAATTACAAGACAGAATGAAGGGAGAACAAAGAAAATGCTTTCACAGAAAATTTTAAAGGCGATTAATACGCAAATTAATAAAGAGCTTTACTCAGCTTATGTTTATCAGGGTATGTCGAACTACCTGAACCGTGAGAATCTTCGCGGAATGTCCGCCTGGATGCAAAAACAGGCTGCAGAAGAGCTGGAACATGCTCAGAAGCTGATCAGCTATGTCTATGACCGCGGCGAACACGTTGAATTGATGGCGGTTGACGCGCCGCGAAACGAATATGAATCCGCGCTGAATGTTTTTGAAGAAGGCTTGGCTCATGAAAAGTCCGTCAGCGCTTCGATTAGCGAGCTTGTTTTCCTTGCCCGCGAAGAGAAGGACATCCCGACCGAGAACTTTTTCTCATGGTTCGTCAGCGAGCAGGTTGAAGAAGAAGCCAATTTCTCGTCGATTGTTGACCGGCTGAAGAAGGTTGACGGCTCCGCCGCCGGGTTAATCATGATCGATGGGCAGTTGGGCGAACGCGAGTAATTTCTAATTTACGCGGATTCAATTTTTCTGCCATGGAAAAACTGAATCCGCCGCGATCAAGCAGAAGTTGATTCGATTAAATCGCTGTTGACGGGATCTTTTTTGAGATTTCGTCAACGGCGATTTTTTTACCTCGCCCTAATCCCTTGCATTATGGTAAAAATTAAGACGGAGAAACAAATTTATGAATCTGACGGATCAAACGTTACGTGAGCTTCTTGATGATGTCGCCTCAGGGACGGTCTCTACGGCGGAGGCGTTGACCCGGCTCCGTGAACCGAATATGGAGCTGGTTAATGACTACGCAGTTTTGGATACCGCGCGTGAAGAGCGCACGGGATTTCCGGAGGTCGTCTTCGGGCAGGGAAAAACCGATGAACAGGTCGTTACCATTTTTCATCGGCTCCGTGCGAAGAATCGGTCAGTTATGGCGACGCGGATTCAGAGCGAAGTTTACGAACGTATCAAGGACGCGCTGCCCGCTGATGCGGTATATGACGCGACAGCTCGGATCATCTACACGCGCGACCCGGAGAAGCCGCTTCATCCGGGGATTACCGTCGTGACCGCGGGAACGGCGGATCTTCCCGTTGCGGCGGAGGCTGCGCTGACCGCTGAACTGATGGGGAATCAGGTACTGCGAATCACGGACGTCGGCGTTTCGGGAATTCACCGCCTTTTTCATCGTCTTGACGAAATTCGCGCTTCTCGTGTTGTTATCGCCGTCGCTGGAATGGAAGCGGCGTTAGCGAGCGTCGTCGGAGGACTTGTCTCGTGCCCCGTGATCGCGGTTCCAACGTCGGTCGGTTATGGCGCTTCATTCGGCGGTTTAGCGGCGCTGCTGGCGACGCTGAATTCCTGCGCGAATGGGATCGGCGTCGTGAACATCGATAACGGCTTTGGGGCTGGCTGCCTCGCGGCGAAGATTAACGCGTTGGGACGGAACGGCGCATGACGAATTTTACGGCGGCATTTCCGGAGTTAAGCGGGCTCGAAGGTGCGTTTCGGGAAAAATTTTCGCGGCTGCATGAGATCATCGTGTCCTATCCATCCGCGATCGCAGCGTTTTCAGGCGGAGTCGATTCGAGCTTGCTGGCGGTTGTCGGCGCGCGGATTTTAGGGGAGCGCTTCATGGCGGTGACGGTTCGGTCGGAGTTTAATTCAGCGGAGTCAGCGCCGACCGCGGAAAACTTCGCCCGAGATTTTGGCATCCGTCATGCGTTCATGGATGTGGCGATGATGGAGCGGGCGGAAGTCGTGGCGAACACGGCGGAACGCTGTTATCACTGTAAGCTGCACATGATGACGGCGCTGTGGCGCATGGCTCGTGAACTCGGGTTCGCGGTCGTTATCGAGGGTCAAAACGCTGATGATGAGCAGGCGTACCGACCCGGACGCCGCGCCGTTGCGGAGACGGGAACGCGATCGCCGTTCGCGGAAGCGAACCTGAATAAAGCGGAGATACGCGGGCTTTCGAAGCTGCTCGGACTGCCAACCTGGAACGCGCCGTCTTCTCCCTGCCTTGCGACGCGCTTCCCGTATGGAACGCGGCTTGAGGTTGGAGAACTTCGGCGGGTCGAGGCGGCGGAAGCGCGGGTCAAAGATCGTGGAATGGCTGACTGCCGGGTACGATCGATTGCGGGCTGCGCCGTTATCGAAGTTGCCGAACCGGATTTTTCGCGGCTGATTGAGGGCGCCGTGACGTTGAATCGGGAAATTATCGCATTGGGTTTTGAGCGCTGTTTGTTGGATCTCGGCGCATATCGGAGCGGATCGTTTGATAAAGGGTTAATAAATAAAGATTGAAAATCGAAGAAAGCGAGGTTCTGAATGAAAATGAAAGAACGCGCGTCCTCCATTTACGAAGAGCTGCGGCTGATTGCGAAATGGATAGAACTTGGAGAGCGCGTTGAATTGTCCGATTTTTCGTCAGAGAAACAGGTTCAGTTGGTTGAGACGATTGCGAACGCACCGGAAAGGACGATGACGCTGACTCCGTTGACGGCGCTCATGGGGACGACGCGTCAGAATATTCGGAAAATGGCGGACAGCTTGGCGAAAAGGGGCTACCTGACGCTCGCGAGAGATGAAGCGGACGGACGATCGCTGCGGCTGACGCTGACAGCCGATGGGTACGAAGCGCTGAAACGGGTCCAAAGCGCGGCACACATTGACCTTGAACCGCTTCTTGAGGATTTTGACGAGAAGACACTGAAAACGGTTACGAAAAGTTTAGGAAAGATTCGAAAGCGGCTTCAGCGGCTGATTGAATGCCCGGATGGTCCGCGCAAAGATTAACGAACGCTTTCGTAGAGTGAGATGAGCTGATTCGTCATCGTGTCGAGCGAAAAGACACGGATAATCCGTGAACGGGCGACGGCTCCAATTGCCATGCGTTCTTCCGGTTCTAATGAGAGCGTCTCGCGCAGTGCGTCCGGGAGCTCATCATGGCTCGATAAAATTTTTCCTGACGTCTGAATTACCTCGGCGCAGTCTCCAACGTCCGCCGCAATACAATAGCGCCCACAGCTCATTGCTTCGCCAAGCGCGAGCGGAAACGCTTCGCTGATCGAGGGCAGCACGAAAATATCGAATGCGTTTAAAAGCGCCGGAATGTCGCGGCGCTCGCCGAGCAGGCGTACCCGCCCTTCAATTCCCATTTCTGAGATTAGCTTTTGGAACGGTTCATTCCCCGAATCAACGCCGCGCCCGGCTAAAACGAGAACCGCGTTCGGAAAATCGTTGGCAATCGCGCCGAACGCCCGGATTAGGGCGGCTTGATTTTTCTGAGGGTCGAGACGCGCGACGTTCCCAATAACGACGTCGTCGTCACGCACCCCGATTTCTTTCCGCATCCGCGCCCGCAGTGTATCATTCGGCGCAAACCGATCCGTATCGAAGCCGTTCGGGAGATAAACGATTCGATCCGCACGGTAGCCGCGTTGGATATGAATCGCGGTCGCGGTTCGGGAACAGGAGAGAATTTTACGCGGTACGCGAGAGGAGAGGCGCGACAGGATCCCGACGACGAGAAGCGTCGAACGCTTTACGTCCGGCCGGAACTCAGAGTTATGAATGGACCAGATTAGCGGAACCCGGCAGAAATACGCGGCGAGAGAAGCCATTAAATCCGCATGGTAGAGCCAAGAATGGATCAGCGTCGGACGGAAAGCACGGATGACCCGCGAAAGGGTGAAAAGCGCGCAAAAACTGAACCGTCCGGGTTTCATGTTTAAGTGTGTCACGCGGAAGCCCTCGGATTCGAGCGTTTCGGAGAGTGGTCCGCGCGCCGAAAGGCAGACGACTTCGGATTCAACGTTCATATCGCGAAGACGCGGGAGCAGCCGGCTTAGCATTGTCTCCGCACCGCCGATTCTGAGATCGGTAATCACGTGCAGGATTCGGAGTGAAGAATGATTCGTCATAACGCTCTCCTCAACCTAAATCATACCAAATCTCAGCCGTTTTCGAAAAGCACCGACCGCGAAGTAAAAATACACGATATGTTTACCGGAAGCTTTATCATATTGGATAACGCATTGCATTCTTTTCTTTTGAAAGTTCAGGACGTCGCTTGGCTCGACGCATAAGCCGTTGCCGATCTTCCATGCAAGATCGAATTGCCTTATCCATTGCTTCTGTTTGCAATGCCCCATTTTCATACTGGTCTAACGCGGAGACGCTAATCCCTAAAGCTGCGCTCATTTCGTGCTGTGATAATTTCAAACTCTCTCTGAAATTGCGAATTTCTTCCGGCTGGAGTAAATCTTTTCGGTTCCGATAAATGCGATAGGCTTCATTCAACGGATCGTAATCCGGGCGCTTTACTTCGTACTCCTCACCACAACTCGGACACTGCAAATACTCGAATACGACTTCGATTTTTTCTCCACGAATGTTGACCGGCTCGACTCTGCGAACCTCGTTCATTTCTGAATCACATTCATAACATTTGTTGCTCATATTGTCCTACCTGACCGCTGTCTCGCGAAATGGGTACGTGCCTATCGGATACTCTGCGGGATGAAATGATATGCAAACTGCTCTATCATCCCCTCTGCGAGTTCGAATCTGCAACTTGATATTAAAACTCAGTGCTGCAGATTTGTTTCCCGAAAACCCAGTAATCTCCCTTATTATAGTCGTCCAAGTTTGGTCCTGACGAATAATTTTCGACGGTCAGCGATCGCAGCTCTTGCGTCAGGTTTTTATATGTCCACCCAAATTGAATCAATGCGTCTCTGGTTTTCTGGTGATCACGGATAATGTACCCTCCGGGTTCGTCAATCAGCTTTTTGAATTCGATTAAAAACCTGTTAACTTCGTTCCGTGTCGCCATGCGCCGCCCTGATTCATCCTATTTTGTTGTCGAATGATAACATGTGTTTGTCGAAAAACCCAAGATTGGGATTTCAAGGATTTCGGAATCGAAGTATTTTTCCTGAAAATTCAGCGCTCGGGCGATCTCATCCTTCGTAAAGTGAGCTCCATCCGGCGCGATGACCCATTTCGTTTCGTTATCGTCCCGTCGGATAACGACCGCGACGATTCTTCCCGTGAAGGATGCGATGGGTTGGTCGACGCCTAAAATGTATGCGTCCTGCGGCTCGCCGTCTCCCCCAAGAATGCCCGCGATGTAGCCGTAGTTCAGCGGATAAATCAGTTCCGGATAGTTGAGATGAGCGCTGCCGAGCGGACGATCAACGGTGACGGTGACGCGCTTTCCTGCGAGGCTGGTAAATTCCATGAGGTTAGAAATCCGCGCCTTCCATATTGATTCTTAGTACTGGACGTACTAGTCCAAGTTGGTTTAGAGTGTTAGCGCCGTCGTAGTAGACCCAGCCATAAGATTCAACAATTGCAGCTTTGCTTGTGTTATCACCGGGTAGGCGAAGCCACCACCAGCCGTTTCCGTTGCTGCTGCTCGTCCAAGCGCCGTTCGCGATTGCGTACTTCGTCGGTTTTAGTTTCCGATCCTCAATGATCCTGAAATACCTCTCCGCTTCCGCAATGCTTAGCAGGAAGACATTATCTTCCGTGTCTATCCCACCCTTTGTCGAATAGCTTGGGTTATCCTCGTTCAAGACATGCGTCCGTTTGATCTTTGCCCGTTCTTCTTCGTTGAACGCCGTGGTGTAAAATTCATTGTTCAGCCATGCCCGCAGCGTGCAGGCTACCCAGGTGATATGCCCCCCGGGTTCATGGTACGGTTTCGCGTCCAGTCCCATGACGCTCACGACTAACGCCGTATTTCCCTCTATCGCCAGAATGCGCCATTCGATCGCCTCCGCCCCATTGGAAAAGTCGTTGTCTTGTTCGTAACGCCCGAATTTAATGATGTTTCCGACTTGGTATTTCGCTGCCTCCGTCGCTGCCTGCGCCTGCGCTGCGATTTGGGTTGCTTTGGCGGCTGCCGTTGCTGTCCCATCGATCGACGCTTGTGTCAACCGCGCGGATTCGGACTGCGTCTGTGTCATGGAGATTACGGCTTGCGTTTGGGCTGTCTGTGTCTTCGCGACTATCGCTTCATACGTAATAACCTGCGCCGTCTCTATCACGTGCAAATCGAACGTCGCCTGTGCCGCTGTTCGTTCCGCCCCGACTGTTTCGGTCACGATTTGCGCGGCTCTCTCCGCTGTTCCGGTCATGATCTGTTGGCTTCGTTCGGCAGTCCCCGTCGCGACTTGCGCTTCCCGTTCTGCCGTCCCGGTTGCGTTGGCGCGCGCTTCCGCTTCCGTCGCTGTCTTGCGTGAAACATCTGCGGTCATCTTTGCCGACTCAGCCGTCACCGCCATCATTGCCAATTCCATCGCCTCGCGTGTCTCAGCTACGCTGTTTTTGCCCCGATTCTGTAACCCGAAGATTCCACCGATTAGCACGGCTATCAGAACCAGCCCAAACGTCAGCGCTCCCCATGGGATGCGTTTCGCCGGTGCGGTCGAGACCAGTGCGGTCTGCGGTTGAACGCCCCGCGGATCCGTGGCTGCTTCCGCGCAGACTTTGGCTAAATCGGTCTTCCCGATTTCGAGCGAGGACGCGGTCGTTTCCGTCTTGCGCGGCAGTGACTGGAAGCCGGAGTTTGATGTCTGCCCCATGGCACGGTTCGCCTGCGCCTGAAGAAGCAGCCCCTGAAAGTCAAGGAGATATTCTTTCGCCGTCGGATAGCGCTCTTCCGGGTCTTTCGCCGCAGCCCGATCGAGGAACTTCTTGACCGATGGGCTAATTTCCGGCACCAGATGGCGCGGGTCGGGGATGGGTTCGCTGATTTGCCGGAGAAGAATATCGACCGGCGTGTCACCGGTGAACGGTTTCCGCCCGGTGATCAGCTCGTAGAAAACGATCGAGAGCGAGTACATATCCGAACGCGCGTCGACCTGCTTGCCGCGCCCCTGCTCTGGCGACATGTACTCCGGCGTGCCGATGCCGACGCCGGTTGCGGTCAGCGTATGGAGCTCGTCATCGTCTTCGAGCCATTTCACGATGCCGAAGTCGGTCAGGACGATCCGGTTTTCAGAGGTCATCATGATATTGGACGGTTTGATGTCGCGGTGGAGAAGTCCATGGCGATGAACGTATTCGAGCGCATCCGCGATTGGGGTCAGCAGCCTGACCGCGGTGTCGACGCGGACTGGCTTTTTCAGCTCCTTGAGCGTCGCTCCGTCGAGATAATCCATAACCAGATACGGCGCACTCTCATATTCGCCATAATCATAGACCTTGACGATATTCGGGTGGTCGAGACGGGCGAGGGCTTTGGCTTCGCGTTTGAAACGCTCACGGACGTGACCGAACGCGTTCGTCGCGAAGGCGTCCTTCTGAATCAGCTTGATCGCGACCGGGCGGTCGAGACGTGTATCTCTGGCTTTATAGACGACCGCCATGCCGCCGCGACCGATTTCGCGTTCAATTTCGTAGCGTCCGATTTTTTGGATTGGAATTTCGCTCATGAGGACTTCTCCGGAAAGTTCATAAGGCTGTGCGTATGAATATTCTATCAAATTGTGAAGAAATTTTTATTTTTTCCGGGAGGTGTTTTGGGGGATCAGGATGCTCGAATCAGGGAGATTTTTGGTGAATCATAAAAAGGATTATTTTGGAAAAAAAAGACGTGGGGCATCAAGCCCCACGCCAACGGTTTGAAATTAATTTCCGAGAGAATTGATTATTCGGCTTCGACCGCGTCAGCTCCGTCTTTGCCCGCGACGATCGTCAGGATCGTTTCGACCGCTAACCAGACAGCGAGGATCAGGTAAATTGCGGCGATACCCGGGATGACCCATTCCGAACCCTGAGGATTTTTCCCAATTCGGACAACGATTTCACGAATCAGCGACCAGACGGACATGATGAACATGAAGACTGCCGGCCAGAACGTGAAGTACCAGGCTTTCGGATTTTTCGACGTCTTGCGAACCCAAACCGTAACGCCGATGAGCGCGAGGGCGGCTAAAAGCTGATTCGAGGCGCCGAAAACGGACCAGAAAAGGCGCCATGCTGCGACCTGTTCGCCATCCGGATTGGTCAGCGTAATCGACATCAGGAGGAGCGGAACGCCGCCGACGATCAGCGTCGAGACGATCTTGCCAGCCGTGTTTTTGAACCCGGTCAGTTCCTCGAGAATGAAGCGTCCGAGGCGGGTGCAGATGTCG
>DAOUFB010000079.1:0-9743 GCA_034430135.1 Flexilinea sp.
AAATGAAGGGTAAAGGCATATGCAGGACGTAATCGGAAGGAGTATCGGTCGCTACCACGTCATTGAGAAATCGGGACGAGGCGGAATGGCGACGGTTTTTAAGGCTTTTGACACGAATCTCGAACGCGAGGTCGCGATTAAGCTCATCCGCCGCCGTGCGTTCGCTCAAGGAGACTGGGAACGGACGTTCAGGCGTTTCGAAATTGAAGCGAAATCGCTTGCCCGCCTTGACCATCCGAATATCGTCCGCGTTTATGATTACGGCGAGTTTGAAGGTGCACCGTTTATCGTCATGGAGCTTCTCGATGATGGCTCCCTGAAGCAACGGCTCGGGCGTCCGATCCCCGTTCCTCAGGCTGCCGCCATCCTGGCGCCCATCGCGGATGGCTTGGCTTACGCGCACCGGAAAGGGATTCTTCACCGTGACGTCAAGCCGTCGAACATTCTTTTTAAAAAAGACGGGACGCCAGTTCTGACTGACTTTGGCATTGCAAAGATTATTGAAGGACCGAACGCGAATCGGACGATTACGAAAGATGGCGTTGGAGTCGGTACGCCGGAGTATATGGCTCCGGAACAGGGATCGGGCAGGCAGATTGACGGTCGAACGGATGAATATTCGTTGGGGATCGTTTTTTACGAGATGATTACCGGGCGGAAACCTTATACCGCTGATACGCCGCTCGCGGTCATCCTCAAACAGCAGGTTGATCCGCTTCCGCGCCCGACGAACGTTTCGCAGGGGGCAGAGAAGCTCCTTTATAAGGTGCTCGCGAAGAACCCGGACGACCGCTTTCGATCGATGGATTTGATGGCGGATGCATTCGAACGGTTGGTTCATGAGGGAGAGGGCTCGTTATTCGCCTCTATCTTCGAGCGGCTCAAGCGTCCTGTAACCGAATCGTCGTCCGCTCCGCCTCCCACGATTCAGCAGGGAATACGCGCCGAACCGCAAAAAGCACCACCGCCGAAAACCGTTTTTCAGTCTGTTGCTCCGCTGCGTCAGTCAGGCGCAGCTCCGAAGCAACCCGCACAGCGTGAACCGCAGAATTTGAGGCGTTCCCTGCCAAAGGCAGATTCAAATCTGCGGCATTCGCCAATGAAGTCGGTTCCAACGCCTTCTGCATTACGGGCTCAGCGACCTGCTCCGCAGGATTCGCCCGTTCCCGCGCCAAAACCAGCTACGCAGCGTGCACCGTCGAGCGTGGTGTCAGCGGCTCCGAAATCACGGGGACAAAGCGTCCCGCAAGGTTCTCCTGCTCCAGTTCCTGCCATACGGCAAGAACCTGCGGGTATTCCTGCCCCAGCCCAAAACCAACCGAACTTAGCCGTTCCGCAGGAAAGCGAACCAGCAAAGGTTCTTCCGCCCTGGTACGGTTCCGACGAAGCGAATCCGGCGTTTCCCGAAGATGAACAGCTCAAGGGGCAAGCGTC
Organism: Flexilinea sp.; assembly: GCA_034430135.1. GTDB lineage: Bacteria > Chloroflexota > Anaerolineae > Anaerolineales > Anaerolineaceae > Flexilinea. The sequence continues at coordinate 1,435 of DAOUFB010000079.1, forward strand.
AGCCGCGCCGCCGCCCACGGTTTTTGCGGGCGTTTCAGTTCCGGAACCACCGCCGCCGACGGTTGCGATCTTCAATCCGGAGGCTTACGACGAAGATGAAACGCGGGATGGTCTCGCGCAAATTCCTGAAACGAATATGCCCGTCGAGCCTTACGTCCCTGACTTGACGCGTTCGAGCCGTCTGCGCCGTATTTCGTTTCGGGTTGTCCTGCCTGCGTTAGTGGCGCTCGGTTCGGTCGTTTTAATTCTGATTGGGATTTTAGATTATCAAACCATGAAGCGCGAACAGGCTGCGGCGACGGCGACTGAGTCAGCGCGGATGATTGCTTTGGAAGAGACGCAGGCTGCGCTTGATGCGACCGCCACACGGGCGGAACTGACTCGGGCAATCGAGGAAACGCTCGCGGCGGAAACAGCGCTCGCATATGACGCGCAGGCGACGAAAATTGCAGAGCTTCATGCGGAGATGATGGCGACGGTGTTGGCGATTCCGACTTCGACCGAGACACTCGGAATTGACGCGGCGGGAAATCCGCTCCCGACGTCGACGCCGCTCCCCAATAATCCCTATTCAGGATGCCGTGTCGGGGACATCGTTCAATTTGGCAGAATGGAGCAGAACGCCCCAGCGGATGGAATCGCTGACCCGATAGATTGGCTCGTATTGGATGTTCAGGCTGGAAAAGCGCTCCTGCTAAGCGTTAAAGCGATCGATGTTCAACCGTTTAATTCACGCGTTGAGGGGACCGATTGGGAAAAATCATTGATTCGCGGTTGGCTGAATGGGGTTTTTGCGTATACTTCGTTTTCGGCGGAGGAGAAGTTGATCCTGCTTGATTCGACGATTAAGAATTCCGCGAATCCCGTATTCGGCACGAGCAGCGGCGATCCGACGATCGATCGTCTCTTCCTGCTGAGTATCGATGAGGTGAATCGCTATTTCACGACCGACGTGTCCCGGCGGATTCTTCCGAGCGACGCGGCAAGAGCGAAAGGTGAGGCGGCGCGAACGCCAAGTGACCCAAATATCGTTTGGTGGCTCCGAACGTCGGGGCAGTTTAGGAGCTACGCTGCGTATGTGATGGACGATGGCAGCGTGAACACAGCTGGCGCGATGGTTTCGTTGCTCTATGGCGTACGTCCTGCGGTTTGGATCGATACGACAATATCCATACCATAGGCTATCAGCTGTGTAATGCGTTATGGCGATGGGCTGAAGGATGATCGTCTGTTTTCATTCTCGTGTTCACCGTGCGTCTGCGTTTAGCTTCTCCGATAGGATCCCTATTTTGTGCTTCGTGTCCTTACGAAAACAGCGCTGGAAATCAACCCAGCGCTGTCTGATCATCCTTCGATTGAGGTTATTTATCGGATTTCGAGAATTTTGAACTCGATGACCCCATTCGGCGCTTGAGCCGTGACGGTATCACCGACTTTTTTCCCATAGAGGGCGGCGCCGATCGGCGATCGGAAGGAAATCTTTCCGCTCGCAGGATCGGATTCCTGTGAACCGACGATTCGGTATTCTTCGGGCTCTTCGCCGGGTTCGGCGATGACGACCGTGTTCCCGATGTTGACGGCATTTTTATCTTTTGAAAGCTCATCGATGTTAACGACGTTCCCGAGGAGTGCCTGTAATTCAAGGATTCGCCCCTCAACGAACGACTGTTCTTCTTTGGTCGCGGTATAGTCGGCGTTTTCTGAAATATCGCCCTGTTCAATCGCGAAACGAAGACGCTTCGCAATTTCTTCTTTGCGGGTTTCTTCGAGGTATTTGAGTTCTTTCTTAAGGTCGTTGATACCTTGTTGTGTTAAATAAGTTGGTTCTTTCTTCATTTCCTATTTATTTCTCCTTATGTCAGTCGTAGCTATCGGAAAGCCGGTTCGAACAGGTTGCGGTATTGCTGAATCGCGTACCGATCGGTCATTCCGGCGATATAGTCACAGATCGTCCGCTCCAGCCCGCGTTCTTCGATGTTGGATTGAATATGCATCGGGAGTAAGCGCGGTTCTTTCCGGTAAGTTTCGAAGAGGTTCGTAATAATCATTTCGGCTTTGTAAGACATTCGCATCACGTGATAGTGGCGGTAGAAATTTGCGAAAAGAAAATCCTTCAACTCTCGACTCTGCAACCGCAATGTCTCACTGCTACAGACAACATTATACGGCAGACGCTGCAACTCGTCTACTGATTGGACGCGGGAGGCGTTAATCTTCGCCTCAGTCGAGAAGAAAACGTCGGAGACGATCGTGTTCGTCAGGGTGGCGATCAGACGATGGCGATCTAAATCGGAAAGGTTGGGACCGATCCATCCGACTTCATTCACGATTTCTTTCCATATCAATAAATCACGGCACATATCCGGCGTCAGAATTCCGGAGCGAAGCCCGTCGTCGAGGTCATGCGCTGAATAGGCGATTTCATCGGCGGCGTTTGCGAGCTGCGCCTCGAGTCCGCCGCGCAGGTCAGGGGAATAATCCGCGATGGCGGCTTTATCATATTCAGTTTCGTGTTTCGCGATTCCTTCGAGCGTCTCATAGCAGAGATTCAAGCCCGGAAAAGATTCATATCGCCGTTCCAAAAAGGTCACGATTCGGAGCGTCTGTTCGTTATGGTCAAAGGAACCGAAATCGAGCATTAGTTTCGATAACGTCGCTTCGCCAGCGTGACCAAACGGAGGATGACCTAAGTCATGCGCGAGACAAATTGCCTCCGTCAGCTCTTCATTCGCGCCAAGCGCGCGCGCCAGCGTCCGACCGATTTGTGCGACTTCGAGCGTATGCGTCAGCCGAGTCCGATAATAATCTCCTTCATCGTTTACGAATACCTGCGTTTTATATTCGAGACGGCGGAACGAGGTTGTATGGATGATTCTGTCTTTGTCGCGCTGAAACGGACTTCGAAACGCATGTTCTTTTTCGAAGTGTTTTCGTCCTTTTGAATCTTTTGAATGCATCCCAAAGGGAGCAACCGCTATCTCCTCACGACGGCGAATGGCAAGTTCTGAAGCGTAGTTCATCGTTCTTCCTCATACATCAATTCGTCCAAATATTCTATTTAGCGGAAAGCGAGACGCTCGTTCCGAGTTTCTCGCCGCGAAGCGCATTGAGGACGTTACCGGGTCGATCCCCGCTGAAAATCAGCGCCTCACAAACGTTTCCGACCGAGAGCATTTTCCCGACCGTCTCAAATTTAGACGCCATTCCCCCGGTCACGTCGGGAAAACTCGACGCCTGAATAAATTGTAACCCTTTTCCATAATTATTCAAGGTTTTAGATAGCAAAATTTCAGGAATGAGACGGGTTCGATCCGGAAAATCGGTGTAAATCCCATCTTCAATTCCGGCGAGGAGAACGCGGCACTGCGTCGGGAGCGCGCCAATCAAGACCAAAAAGAGATCCTCGGTCGAGAAAATCGTCCCGCCGAGTTCAAGGTCGAAGACGGTATCGCCGAAAACGACGGGAATTAGCCCATGTTTGAGGGCGTTCCAGATTGGATTTTGATCCCAGGATTCAATCATTCCGCCTTTCGCGCGGATGCTGTCCATCGGGACGAAGGATAGCACGGGCAGACTCGCATTCCGCAGCGCATCCAGAACGGCACGATTCAAGAGTGTCGCTTCGGCATGAACTTCCGCAAAGCCGCGCCAATCTTCGGCGCTCCGAACTCCGGCGCGTGTCCGGTATTTTTTCGCGGGAATATGTCCGAAAGACCCCGAGCCATGCCCAATTATCAGGTTCGCGTCTGGATTTTCAGCGTGGTAAGCGGCAATTTCGCGCGCGATTCGATTCAATGTTTCCGGTCGGAGCGTTCGCGCCACTGCTTTATCCGTGATTAACGATCCGCCGAGTTTTAAAAGGGTCAGGCTCATCGGACGGTTCCTCCCGCTTTGGTTAAGATTCCCTTGATTCGCTGTATGTTAGCGGTATCCGCGCAAAGCGCAATTAAATTGCCGCCGCGTCCAGCTCCGGTCAGCTTTGCGCCGAGTGCGCCGTTCGCAACTGCGAGCGCTGTCAGGCGATTCAGCGTTTCATTCGATACTCTGAGCGCTTCCAGGAGATGTTGATTCTCGTTCATAAGGCATCCAAGCATGGATAGGTCATGGCTCAGGAGTGCGTCGACGCCGAGGCGGGTCACGTTTCCAATTTGGCGAATGATTCCTGCGTTTTCGGGATAACCGCGGCGAACGTCGGCGACGACGTCGATCGTATTCGATTTTTCGCCGCTGTCGACGATAACGAGCGGTAAATCGAGTTGGACGTCGATGGGTTCTGCGCTTTTCCCTTTGATAAAGAGGATCGGGCGTTCGGCTGCGATGACTGCGTTATCAATCCCGGATGGTGTTCCATGATGGATTTTCTCGATTTCATAGGCGAGCGAGGAAGTTTCATCGATGTCGAGATGAAGCTGGAAAAACGCGGACAAAGCTCGGATGATCGCAATCGAGACGGCGGCGCCGGAACCGAGACCAGCCGCGACCGGAATATCCGAATTAATCGTGAGCGTTACACCCGATGGCAAGCGGCAGTTTGTGCGTTCTGAAAAGAGTTTCACGACGACGCGAATCGGATTTGAATCGGGGAGCGAATCAAGCGGGGCGTCAATCCCGACCTGAGACGCATGGACGCGGATATCGTTCATGTCTGGCGCTGCGTGAATCGCGGCTCGGGCACGCAGCGACGGAACCGGAATCGCCAATCCAGGTTCGCCGTAGACGACGGCGTGTTCACCGAAAAGGATCGTTTTGGCGGATGCGGAGCCAGCCGCGCGGAGGGTGATTGCGTTTTCCATGCTGTTTATTCTTTCGTTTCCCATGTGCTTATCCATGGAAGTAGAGGGCATAAACGATGACCGCGATATAGATCAGAATGGTGAACCGGAAAGGGGCGTCCTTGATTAGGATTTCTTCCGGCGCGTCGCCCTCGTTCTCATGATAGATGAGATAGTGATACCGAAATACCCCGTAAACGACGATCGGAATTGTGAACATCATCAGGTTGTTTCTCGGAAGCGTCGGTCCGGAAAAGGTATAGAGAGAATATGCCATGATCGTCACGGATGAGACAATCGTAATCCAGCGATCGAGAAGGTCGATTGAGTATTTCGAAAGCGTTGGACGGACGAGTTCTTTCTCGATATCCGGTCGAATCATCTCAGCTCGCCGTTTTCCAAAACCGAGAAAGAGCGCGAGCATGAACGTCATCAGGAACAGCCACGGTGAAAAAATTTTCACGGTGACGAGCGAAAGACCGGCGAAAACTCGAAGCAGGAAAAGGACGCCGATCAAAATAACGTCGAGAATAACTTCGTTTTTAAAAAATTTCGTATAGATAATATTGATCGTTATGATTGCGATCAAGACGCGGAGGAATCGCCATCCCATCATCGCAGCGCCGGCGAGTCCAATTGTCAAAAGGATCAGCGCAAGCAGGATCGCTGTTCCTGGCGAAACGGCACCGCTGGCAAGCGGACGGCTTTGCTTCTTCGGATGCGCTCGGTCGGCTTCCAGATCGTTCCAGTCGTTAAAAATATAAATTGCGCTATAGATGGCGCAAAGCAGGACAAAGCCCACGAAAGTTTTCAAGAATGCGTCCCGATCCGAAAGCTGACCGTCAAAGACGAGCGGTATAAAGATAAAAACATTCTTTACCCATTGCTTTGGTCTTAGGAGCTTGAGATATGGTTTAATTGACTTCATAGACTGATTATAATCGTTTGTGCGCCATGCGCCACGGGAATTTTTTTTGCCGATTGGCTCAGATTTGCGCTTGGATAGACTATGGAAAAGAAACGTTTGGATTTGATATTGGTAGAAAAAGGTCTCGCAGAAAGTCGAACCGTCGCTCAAAAGCTCATTATGGCCGGAGAGGTGCGCGTCAATGGCAATATGGTTATCAAGCCGGCTGTGACGTTTCGCGACGAAGATGAGGTGACGGTTGACCGTGGACCACGTTTCGTTTCTCGCGGCGGCGAAAAGCTTTTGGGGGCGATTGAAGCGTTTGCGCTGACCGATTTATCGGAAATGATTTGTGTTGATGTCGGTTCTTCGACGGGTGGTTTTACCGATTGTCTGCTTCAGCATGGCGCGAAAAAAGTGTACGCAATTGATGTCGGGTATGGTCTGTTGCATTGGAAGCTTCGACAGGATGAGCGGGTTGTCGTTATGGAAAAAACGAACGCTCGCGATGTCAAAGGTTTTGAAGAAACGCCGGAACTGGCGGTCGTAGACGCGTCTTTTATTTCGCTCCGAATTATCCTGCCCGTCATTCGATCGTGGTTTGGCGACAAGGAAGGTATGGTTCTGGCGCTGATTAAGCCTCAGTTCGAGGCCGGACGAGAAGAAGCGGCGAAAGGAGCGGGCGTTATTCGCGACAGCGCCGTTCATAAGCGTGTTTTATTGGAAATTCTCTCTTTTGCGGAAACGTCCGGCTGGGGTATCGCGGGTTTGGTAAAATCCCCGCTAAAAGGACCTAAGGGGAATACAGAATTTTTCGTTCGGCTAACGACGAAACCACGCACTGCGGATCTGGATCGGCTGGTACGCGAAGCGTTAAAAGAAGTCATTTAGAAAAGCCGCTATCAAAAAAAGGATACATGGAATAAAAAGAAGAGGTGCGCCATGATATGATATGCACCTCTTCTTTTTATTTTTCCGTAACCAGGTTTTTTAAGCTTCAGGGGTCAGGGTTTCATTCGAATCTACTGTAACGTTCCCTGATTCGGTTTCCTTAACAGCGGGTTCGATTTCCGGATTTTCGCCCTTACCGATTGCGATCATGCGTTTGAAGATCGATTCCGAGAACGCTTCATTCATCGCCTGATCGGTGATGCGGTTCATGATGGCGTCCTTGGCTTTCTTCGTTTTCGCCTGAGCGTATTCGTAGCCGGCGGATTGTTGGAGCGAGGCGACGATTTCCTTGAACGATTCAAAATTCAGCTTAATTTTTTCCGCACGGGCAAATTCCTGAATCACCAAGCGGCGTTTGAGCTGGTTTTCGGCGTCCGGCCGAATCTTTTCATTCAGGAAAGTTTCGGGATCCGTCTTGAGAATCTTGAAATAGGTCGCGATATCGAAACCTTGCTGTTCAACGCGGTTTTTAAAGTTGGCGAACATTTCCTGAGCTTCGTTTTCGAGCGCAACCGGTGCGAAATCAATTTTTGAGCCGGCGACGATTTTATCGGTCAGCTTTTCGATGTAGGTGTTGTCGTGCTCTGATTCCTTGCGCGCCTGGAGTCTTTTCTTGACGTCTTCAAGGAACGCCTCGACGGATTCAAATTCACCGAATTCTTTGATGATCTCGAGGTCGAGCTCAGGCAGGATCATTTTCTTGACAGACTGGATCGTGGTCGTAAAGATCACCGTTTTGCCGATCATGGATTCGACCGAGGCATTTTCCTTGGTGAAAGTCAATTCGGTCGTAACGACATCGCCAGCTTTCTTACCGATGAGATTTTTCGCGAAGCCAGCGACCGGCCAGTCAGCGGTACCGTTGACGGCTCCCATGTGATAATCATACGGCATCTCCGCGAGGTAAACATCGCTGCCAGTGTCTGGATCGACTTCCGGGTAATTACCCTTAATGAGGACGGAAACCTGGGAATTGTCCGTAATCGCGTCTTCAGTCGGCTCAACCGTGGCAAACGAGGTCAGGATCTCCTTGATCGTACTGTCAACTTCTTCCTGAGTCACGGTGACTTCCTGATAATCTTCACGAACTTCGCGGTAATCACCCAAGTCAACGGTCGGCGCGATCGGGATTCGGAGCGTAAACGCCGGCGGGTCAAAGGACTCAACTTTTGTCAGGCTGCCCATGCCGCCCGGTTCAATACCTGCTTCATCGATGATCCGGCTATATTCTTTTTCAAGATAGATATCTAACGCTTCTTGCGCGACGGCTTCTTCCCCGTACATACGAAGGATCACATCGTGAGGCGCTTTTCCCGGACGGAAACCGGGAATTTTCGCCTGAGATGCGATTTTGCGTGAAGCTTGACGCTTAAATGGCGCAAACTCTTCAGGCGTGACCGTGACGTCGAAGGTTAATTCGTGGTTTTCGGTGGATTTCGACTTGATTTCCATGTTTACCTTAGATTCCCTTAAATAATAAAAGTCTAAACTTCTGTTGGACTGATCGGGTTGTGGGGCTGTAGGGAAGGAGGGGGTCGAACCCTCACGCCATTGGGCACATGATCCTAAGTCATGCCTGTCTGCCTATTCCAGCACTCCCCCGTCATACGATCCAGCACGCCTACTGAGACTCGAACTCAGGCTTTTACCTCCGGAGGGTAACGTGATATCCACTTCAC
>DAOUFB010000080.1:0-19633 GCA_034430135.1 Flexilinea sp.
CTGTCCGTAATACGCGTTCGCGCCGTGCTTTCGAAAGTAATGTTTATCGAGAATATGCTGCGGCGCACGCGGGCAATCCTCCCTCAATGATAACGTTGAAACCGCGATTTCGGCGACTGTTTCGAGAACAACTGCATGATAAACAGACTCTGCAGCTGTTTTTCCCCAGGTAAAAGGACCATGGTTCTTAACCAGGATCCCGGGATTCGATAACGGATCAGCGCCGCCGATTGTCTCAGCGATGACGATTCCGGTATTTAGTTCATAGGCGGATTCGACCTCTTCCGGCGTCAGTTCGCGCGTACAGGGAATATCGCCGTAAAAGTAATCGGCGTGCGTCGTCCCAAGAGCGCGAATCGGAAGTCCAGCCTGCGCGAACGCGGTTGCGGTCTTCGAATGGGTGTGCGTGATCCCGCCGATCGTCGGAAAACGGCGGTACAGTTCCAAATGTGTCGGCGTGTCGGAAGAGGGCCTGAACCTGCCTTCAACACGTTTCCCACTGACGAGATCTACAACGACCATGTCCTCCGCTTTCATCTCAGCGTAGGAAACGCCGCTCGGTTTAATAACGACGAGGTTTCGATCCCGATCGATTCCGCTGACGTTGCCCCATGTATAGATAACGACGCCGCGCGCTTGAAGCTCAAGATTGGCTTCGAATACATCCTGCTTAAGTCGTTCCAGCATATTGACCGCCTCGTTTCTTTACCTAAGCTTCCAAGCAATGTCCATTAAGAACAACTGTTTTTTCAACGCTTCAACCGTCGTATTCTTGTCAATATGAACGAATTCGATTCCCATCATATTCGCCCAGTCTTCCATCATTTCTGCCGTCGCGTCATACGACAGGACCGAATGATGCGCGCCGCCCGCGAGAATCCAGCAATGTGTTCCGTCGATCAAGTTCGGTTCAGGACGCCACATGACGCGCGCTACCGGTAAATTCGGCATCTCCATCATCGGCTTCACTGTCTCAATGTCATGGACTATCAGGCGGAAACGTCCGCCCATATCAACCAGCGTGACCAGGATCGCCTTTCCGACGCGTCCCTCAAAGACGAGACGTGCAGGCGGATTCCGGTCTCCGATCCCGAGCGGATGAACCTCGATTCGCGGTCTTCCAGCGGCGATCGTGGGACAGACTTCAAGCATATGCGCGCCCAGACACAATTCTTTTCCAGGTTCGAGGTCATAGGTATAGTCTTCTATGAACGAGGAGCCGCCTTTTCCGTCCGTCATCTGCTTGATAATATGCGTCATCGCGGACGTTTTCCAGTCCCCCTCGGCGCCGAATCCATACCCCTGCGCCATGAGATGCTGCGTTGCCAACCCAGGCAACTGATCCATTCCGTAGAGGTCCTGGAATGTATTCGAGTAGGCGCAGGCACCTTCACGATCCAAAATACGCTTAATCGCGATTTCCTCTCGCGCCTGATAGCGGACTGCTTCAAGATCTTCCGTGGCAATTTCGTAAACTTGGGCATACGTGCGCATGAGTTCTTCCACCTCGCCGTCGCGCACGTTCGCGATCTCTTCGGCGAGTGCGCCAACCGACCAGGTATTCACCTGCCAGCCGAATTTGAGTTGAGCTTCAACCTTATCGCCTTCCGTAACGGCGACTTCGCGCATGTTATCGCCAAAGCGAACGACTTTCAGGGACTTGCTGACGCAATAGCCAATCGCTGAACGCATCCATTTCGCGATCTTCGTCTGCACCGACGCGTCCTGCCAGTAGCCGACAACGACTTTTCGGGCGGACCGCATCCGTGCGTCGATAAAGCCATGCTCGCGATCGCCATGCGCCGACTGATGCAAGTTCATGAAGTCCATATCAATTTCGGTATTCGGAATGTTGCGTCCAAACTGTGTATGCAGATGCAGATAGGGTTTTTGGAGCAGTGAGAGCCCGTTTATCCACATTTTGGATGGGCTGAAGGTATGCATCCACACGATAATCCCAGCGCAGTTGTCGCGGTAATTGGCTTCTTTGACAATTTTGGTAATTTCGTCGGCAGTTTTGACCGTATCCTTATAGACGATTCGGCAATTCGCTGGGATGGATTCGGAAGATCCGAGTCTTTCGGCGATAACACGAGCGTTTTCCGCAACTTGACGAAGCGTTTCCGCTCCGTATAAAAATTGCGACCCAACAATGAACCAAAATTCACAATTATTCATGATTATTCCTCCAATTTTTCTTTATAAATCATCACTTGCCCAACAAATCAAGTACAATATCTCCAAAGAGATTAACAAACATGCAATTACGCGCTAAAACCAAAATAACGATTCGCGACATTGCCGAAGGCTGCAACGTCTCGGTTCAGACCGTCTCCCGCGTTATCAACAATCGCCCGGACGTGTCACCCGCGACACGCCAGAAAATCGAGGACTTCATCGCGAAGTCCGGTTACCGACCGAACGCCGTCGCCCGCTCGCTCGTCTCCCGCCGAAGTAAAATGCTCGGCGTCATTATCGGGGGGCTTCGCTATATCAGCGTCGGCTACACGCTCAACGGCATTAACGAAGCCTGTGAAAAAGCCGGTTACTCCCTGATCATTAAAGAATTTCTCGATATCGGCTCCTCGGATATATCTCCATTGATCCTGACGATGGTCGAGAATCAAGTTGAAGGGATTATCTACGCAGCGCCCGACCTGAACGATAATGTTGCCCATTTTCAGGCGAATTTACCCGCCGCCTGCCCGCCGATTATCTTTATCAAGAGTCAGCCCAACGAAAAATTTACAACGATCAACATCGATAATTACAGCAGTGCGAGCAAAGCGGTCGAGCATCTCATCGAAATCGGGTGCCGTCATATCGGACATATCTCAGGACCGCTGTCCTGGCTTGAAGCCAGAGAACGGAAACAGGGCTGGAAAGACACGCTTCGGAGACATGGACTTAAGCTGCATGATGCCAGCTGCCTTGAAGGCGACTGGACGGGCGAGAGCGGCATCGAGCTTTTTCCGCGCCTTCTTCAACGCTACCCGGATTTGGACGGCTTGTTCGTCAGCAATGACGAAATGGCGATGGGCGTTATCCGATACGCGAACGCGAACGGTGTCCGCATTCCTGAAGATGTCGCCATCGTTGGCTTCGATAACCAGAAGGAAAGCGCGTTCCTGACCCCGTCGATTTCAACCGTAACGCATCCGCTGCGCGAGATGGGGGAGTTAGCGGCCAACACGATGATTTCCATGATCGAAAACAAGGACGAGTTTTACCAGCCGATTCAAATCACATTGGAAACGAATTTAATCGTTCGGGAAAGCTCGTCCCGCCCAAGGTAGCAGTTCGTTATTTCCTATTTAATTTTCAAGGAGCGTTCTAACATACTTCCGAAAACTCCAAGCTCGATACCCGAGCTTGGAGTTTCTCTTTATTTAATGACCCGGATGGCTTTTCGATCAATCGTCAGCGCAACGACTGCCAGGAAAATCACGCCTTTGATAAGCTGCTGAATCGCAGTGTCGTAACGCATCATGACAAGCCCATTATTCAGAATCGAATAAATCAGCGTACCGACGATAATATTCGAAAAACGTACCTTCGCACCGCCAGAAATCGGCATCCCGCCTAAAACGAGCGAGATCAGGATTTGCGTTTCGAGCTGGTTCCCCGCGGTCGCGGTGATCGAACCAACCTTGATAACGTTAAGGAACGCAGCCACCCCCGTTATCGCGCCGGCGGACGTAAAGACCAGGAACTTTGTCAGGTCCGTCCGAATTCCGGAAAACCGCGCTGCTCTTTCCCCTGCGCCAATCGCTTTCAAGTTGATCCCAACGTTCGTATACGTGAAGATGAAAAAGAGAAAGAGAAGGACGGCGCAGGACACCGCGATCTTCAGCAGATCCAGATTCAGATCTGTCATCGTTCGTGAGGCGGCGACAGGTGCATTCGTCGTAAAGTACGCGCAGAAGCCGCGAAACAGGAACATCGAACACATCGTAACGATGAACGATGGGATCTTGAAGCGGACATGAAACAGCCCGTTAAACGCGCCGATCGCTGCGCCGGTTAAGATACCGGCTGCAACTGCGAGGGGAATAGAGTAAAACGAGAGATAGCTGATTACGATGGAGACGATACCGAGGAGAGACCCCTGGGAGAAGTCTAAACCGCCGACCGTCATAATCATGAAGACTCCCGCTGACGCAATGATTGGAACATAGACCTGACTCAGAATAAGTTTCGCCGCCGCAGGTTTCAGGATTCGACCGTCTGTGAAAATCGCGAAAAAGATAAAAATAACGATCAATCCAATCAACGGGAAAAATTCACGAATCAGCGCCTCACGGTTCGCGCTGTGCCGTTGAGCGTTTTCGCTCGCTTTTGAAATGGAATTATCTGTCATATGCTGCCTCTACACCATTTTCGCTATCAGGTCTTCTTCGTTTAGTTCCGGTCTCCGGAGAAACTCGCCGTTCAGAGCCCCATTCCTCATGATCAGAATTCGGTCGCACATCCCAATCAATTCCAGAATTTCTTCAGAAATCATGATGATAGATTTGCCCTGATTCCGAAGTTCGGTCATCAGGCTATAAATATCCGCCTTGACTTTGACATCGATTCCGCGAGTTGGGCTGTCCAAAATCATGATGTCGGAGCCTTTCCCCAACCAGCGCGCTAAGACGATCTTTTGCTTGTTGCCGCCGGATAATTCCGAGACGGACTGTTTCGTGCCGGTCATTTTGACGCTGATTCGCGCTGCATTTTTGTCAGCAAATTCATCAAGCTTTTTCTTGAAGACGAGCCCCCTAATGGCTAAATCATCAACCGACGGTAAACAGATATTGTCGCGGATGCTTGTGTTGCTGACGAGGGATTCATTATCACGATCCTTGGACGCGTAAGCGATACTGTGAGAAATCGCGGTTGGGATCGAGTTAATCTCTGTCCCATCCGCAAGCATGACCGTTCCGGTTCGGTCATAAGACGCCGCGAAAAGCGCTTTCCCGAGTTCATGCATCCCGCATTCGCTTAAGCCGCCGAAACCGATAATCTCGCCTTTCCGCAAATCGAATGAAATGTCGGAAAACGCATTCGGGACGCTCAGGTTCCGAACGCTAAGTACGACATCGGATTCCGTCGGAGCCTCATAGTCCGTTCGATAGTAGCGCGTTCCTAATTCGCGTCCGACCATGAGCCGCCGAAGATCATCTTCCGTTACGTCTTTCGTCTCAACCGTACCAATGAACTCACCGTCGCGGAGAACGGAAATGCGATCCGTATGTGCGATAACTTCGGGAAGGTCATGCGAAATAAAGATGACCGTACCTCCGTTCGCTCGAATTTTGTCCATCAGGACATAAAGTTCGAGACGCCCTTCCTGACTCAATGCGGTCGTAGTTTCGTCGACGACGACGAGCTTGGGATTAAAATGGGTCGCTTTGACCATTTCGATCAGCTTTCGATCTTCAAAGTTATAGTGGTCAATGACGACGTCAGCTTTGATTCGGTCGTACCCATAACTCTTGAGGAGACGCTGCGCTTCGCGGTTCATCCAGTCGGTATTTTTAATACCGAACTTGACGAACTGATCCTCTTTCCCGAGGAAGATATTTTCCGCGACGGTGAGACTGTTGACCGTTCCGATTTCCTGAACGATAATCGAGACACCTTTGCGGTTAGCTTCAATTTGATTCGCGGCGCGGTACTCTTCTCCATCTAAAATGAACCGTCCGGAGTCGATCGTATAAATTCCGGTCAGCATCGCGGAAAAGGTCGATTTGCCGGACCCGTTCTCGCCGATAAGACCATGAATCTCGCCCTTCCGAATCGAGAACGAAACGTTTCGAACCGCTCTCGTAATTCCGAAGGATTTACATATATTTTCGGAAGTCAAAAGAATTGAATCGGACATCATCTGCCTCCTGCCTACTTGACAACCGCGCCCTTTTCGGGACGGGCAGTAAGGGTCACGATAATCAGGAGCGCGGCGCCGGTCACGACGTTCTGAATCGTCGTCGGCGCGCCGATCGCGATAAACCCATTAAAAATAATCGAGATAATAAACTCGCCGATGATGATCGCCAAAACCGGAATTCCGTACTTTCGGAAAGCGAGCCCGAGGAACGTCCCCATCAATGGCGTAAAGTTCCGCCCCATGGATTCCATTCCGGTAATCGCCGTCATCGACCAGCCGTAGCTGACCGTTAAGACCGCCATAATCCCGACGAAAAAGTGGGTCAAGACGAAAGCGATCAGCTTATATTTATCGACATTGATGCCCATATTCTTCGCGACGTACTCGTTGCTCCCAATCGCATAGCAGTACGTCCCAATTTTCGTGTTGCGCAGGATGAAATTCATCAGGAGAAACGCGATAACGGCAAGAATAATACTGGCCGGGGCTTTCCCGAACGCCCGAAGTCCGGCATCGAGCGTTTGCTTCTTTCCGCCGGCGACGAAATACGCCGTGCTTTCGAAAATCAGCATCAAGCCAACCGTGACAATCATGGACGGAATTCTCAATTTAACATAGAGAAATCCGTTCAAAAATCCGATCAGCGTTCCGCAGGCGATACAGCCAATCAGAAGCCCGGGATAACCAAAGTAGGTTGACGCGATGACGCCGACGATCGAGGATAAAATGATGTTTGCCCCAATACTGAAATCGAACATCCCCATCACGACAATAAAAAACAACCCGCAGCCGCCGACCGAATAAATCGTACTTGAGAGGAAATAATTCCCAAGCGCCGACGTGCCGCCAAAATTATCGGGGGATAATAACTTGAAAACACCCCAGAAAAAGACCGCAAGAAACAATAAGATCATAACGCCGTAGGACGACCCGACCGTTAATCTCTTTCTCAGGTTTTCGAACCGTTGGCTTAGACTCATAAGGGACTCCCTTACCGTTTTCATGAATCGCGAACCAGTATTGGAACTTCATGAACGCAAGACTGAGAGACACTGCTGTTCAGTCTTGCGTTTGATTGTCCGGTAAACTGGTTTGAAGCTATTTGCTATGCCGCGTAACGACATCCTCAACCGACAAGGACTCGCAGGTCGCGTTCAGCTCATCAAAGCTGTAATCAGCCATCGCCTTGATTTCTTCGGCGTTATACGGAAGCGCTTCACCCGTGAAAAACTCGGCGTATTTAGCGTAGTCTTCCGAGGAAGCAACATACATGTACGGGAAGATCACTTCGTAGAAGCCATCTTCCGACGTTTCATATTTACCCTTGACCGTGTTGTAGACCATCATGAACGCGAAGAACGGATCAGCGTAGTGCCCGCCGGATTCAACCGACATGGCGCCTTTCGTCAGCTGTTCATCGAGGTCAGGGAGGAAGTCCGTCGATGCGACCTGAATCTTACCGGTCAGCCCAAGTCCGTCAATCGCGGCTAATCCGCCAATCAACGTATCACCGCCGCCGCCCGCAGCGATCAGCGCATCGATATCCGGGTTGGCGTTGATAATCGCTTCCGCGGTCGCGCGACCGGTATCGGAAGTCGTTCCGCCGTACTGCGGATCGAGAAGCTCAACCGGATCATTCGGATTCGCTGCGTTCCAGGCTTCGACGCCGGCACGATACCCTTCCCAACGACCGAGGAAAGTCGCGTCGCCCGCTTCCCAGCCCATGAGACCGATCTTGCGTGCACCCTTTTCGGCGAGGATCCGAACCAGGTTCTTCCCGTTATCGACTTCGGATTCATGAACAGTACCGACATAATACTTCGATGCCTTGGCTAATTCGTATTCGTCAGGGTTCGTTTCCGGATTAATCGAGCGGAAGAATTGGGCAAGATAGACTCCATATTCATCCGCCGTTTTAATCGCAGCGTTCATCTCAGCGGAAGCCGAGTTGCAGATAATAATTCCATCCATGCCCGCCAACGCCAGCTGCTCAACGGAGTCGGTAACTTTTTCAGAAATATGACCCTGGTCAACATAGGTCACATCTACGTCGCCTAAAGCCTCCGCGGCGGCGTCAATCATGCGCTTGACTTCGCTCCCGAGAGTATCGGTCGAACTCCAAATCGAGACGCCGATATTAATCTTATTCTGAGCAGAAACCGTGAACGTTGCGGCGGTCAGCGCAAAAACAAGAACGAGTAAACCAAAAACGACCTTTTTCATATTCATCCTTTCTAACAATCCTTTGGCTCAACAATACTGCGGAGCAATCCGCAAAATACACAATGAAATAATCCGGTAACGATCCCGTGAACGTTACCGAACATTGTATCACGAGGATTAACCGAAGTAAATATGATTTAAGTCATGTTTTATTAAGCTTAAAGAGAGTCGGATTGAGATGACAAGACTGTCCAATGCCCCGCGATTTCGGCAATCGATTATCAAGTAAAATAGTAGAACCATGATGCGCTTAGAAGATTCCGAATTTGAGCGAAACGATAACTTCATCATCGACTTGCTGACCTCCGTCAGCGAGTTGTCGATTGAGTCTCTCCTGAACAGCATTTCGTTCAAGTGCTGCATCCATACCAAAGCCGCCTACAGCATCTGCGGACTGACGACAGAGGATGGCGGATTCTCGCGCATTATGACGCATGGATTCACGCAGACCGAACTCAATCGCATGAAGTTGGCGCCGACGAATCCCGCCGTTCTGCGGGATCTGACGCTGACGGAACCGACGAATTTTGTCACGCGGAAAGAGATTAGCGAGCTGCTTCCGAATTTTCCGGAGAAATTCCCATCTCTCTACTCGGTTCTCTACCTGCCCTTAAAAATCGCAGGGCAAAAACGCGGCTCAATGTATTTGTTTAATAAAATCGGCGGCAGGTATTTCGACAAAGAGGACCTGCGCCTGATGCGTCTTGCGGAACGGATTATCAGTACTGGGCTGCGGGGCGTTATGACGTATGAGCGTATCGCGGCGCGGGAAGAAGAACTGTCCCACCGCTATGATAACCTTGCGCTTCTGAATGAACTGTCGAAAATTTCGACGTTCCGTCAGTCCGATATAGAAGGTCTCGTCGAGGCGACGATGGATACGATCATGACGATGCTCGATATTGAAGTCGGCGAATACTTTCAGCAGAATGTCAAGAGCGGGCAATATGAACTCATTTACAAGCGGGGTCATTCTGCGCATGGCTCACTTCTCGGCTTTTCGGAAATCGAGCCGGGCTTGGGACTCGCGGGTGAAACGATTGCGAACCGCTTGCCGTACGTCCTGAAGCGTGACGAGCTCGAAATCGTCAATGGGCGAAAAGCCACGCCGGTTCAGTTGAACTACGTTATGATCTTGCCGCTGCTGACGCCGGATGCTGTAATTGGCGCGGTCGTTCTCGGAGCGCGTTTGATGACGGAGCCGCCGACGCTTGACCTGCCGTTCATGACTTCGATTGGGAGCTATTTCTCCCTCCTGATTCAGGAGTTTCTCCTGATCCAGGAACGGAAGCAGACGGCAATTCTCGAAGAGCGGAACCGAATCGGTATGGATCTTCATGACGGCGTCATTCAGTCGATTTTTGGCGTGGGGCTCATGTTGGAACATATTCGCTTGACCGTAAAGGAGGAGCCGGATGCTTCGCAGGGGCGCATTCAGGACGCGATCAACGCGCTGAACTCGACGATTCGCGACATCCGCTCCTATATCATGAACCTCAAGCCGGCGCGGCTCACGAACGAGAACCTGATTCAATCGATGCGCCGATTGGCGAATGACTTTTACTCGAATACGTTTACCGCGACGGAATTCGCTTCGGAAATCGAAGATATCGACCGCTTGTCGGAAGAGCATGTCAATACGTTTTATATGATTTGCAAAGAGACGCTCTCAAACATCGCGAAACATGCCCATGCCCGAAACGTCAGTGTCCGCTTTTACGAGAACGAACGCGATTACATTCTGACGATTAAGGACGATGGCGTTGGGTTCGATGATCGCGCTGATCGGAAAGAAACGTCGCATGGAATTACCAACATGCGCGCACGAGCGAAAGCGCTGAACGGGCTTCTCCTCGTTCAGTCACAACCGCAGCTGGGAACGACGCTTTCGGCGCGGATCCCCAAATAAAATAAACGCGGAACGGTTCGCCGGTACGTCGGAACGGAAGGAAATATTTTGAACGAAACGAGAAATTGGGTTACCCATTCGGATAAAGCCGCGGATCGCGGTGAGCCGTCGTATGTTTGGCGCGCGGGGCAGCAGCGACGCATGAAAATGATTCTTACGGCGGCGGGAGAACGCGCGCGCGGCGTCATTCTGGAAAATGGCTGCGGCGTGGGAATGTATTTATCACGCCTCGCGCCCGACGCAGTTTTCGCAGTCGGACTCGAAGTTGAGCATGAACGCGGCGCGGAAGCGCTGGCGCTCTGTCAATCGAAATCGCCGCAGGGCGCGGTCGTGAACGCGGTTGGGGAGGAGCTCCCGTTTGAGTCGGAATCGTTCGACCTGATCCTGAGCCACGAAGTGTTGGAACATGTCGCTGACGATCGAAAATGCGTCGAGGAGATCGTTCGGACGCTGAAACCGGGCGGGCGTCTCGTCCTCTTCGTCCCGAACCGCGGTTACCCGTTCGAAACGCACGGGATTTACCGCAAGGGCAAGTACGAGTTCGGAAATAAACTATTCGTGAACTACCTGCCGCGGAAGCTGCGAGACCGTCTCTGTCCCCATGTCAACGTCTACACGCGCGGTGATTTGGAACGTTTATTCGCGGGATTGCCCGTTCGCTTCGTGGAGCGGACGATTCTCTTTGGGGCTTACGATAACCTGATCGCCCGCTTTGGTCCGCTTGCGAAGCTGCTCCGCGGCGCGCTTCAGGCGCTAGAGAAAACGCCGCTGCGCTTTTTTGGCTTATCGCATTTCTGGGTCGTCGAAAAATCATCATGACGAAACGAACGAGAGCGTCTATTTTACAAAATTTCGATCCTCAATTAGCTTTAATGATTGCGAAAAGCCGAAAGATCGACCTTATAGGTGGACTTCGATTGTTTCTGAAATCGAAAACCCATGAAATGCTCGCCGACGATAATATGAAGATATGGTACTTCAGTCCGCTCGTCGTTTTCGATATGTGGGAAAATGAGGTTGCAACAGGTGACCCGCGCAACTCGCTTTACTTGAGGGCAGATGAAATTGGATAAAGAGTTTGTTTTTTTTACGTACCTTTTAGAAAGCTGCGCACAAAGCAAGGGAATTACTGCCGCGGAAATCCTGCAAAAGCTCGACGAGAAGGGATTAATGCAGTTTGTCTATGATAGTTATTTTATTTATCATCAGGAAGCGATTGAAAATGCCATTATGGACATTGACCACCTGCTTCTCACGGGCAAGCCTGCGTACTAAAATCCATCTCAGCTATTTGAACGATAAAAAGAAACAGGAAGTATAAAATCCATGAAATATCATATTTGGACCGAGGGTTGCCAGATGAACGTCGCGGATTCACAACGGCTCGCTTCATCGTTGGAGACGCTCGGCTATGAACAGAGCGACATCATCGAAAACGCCGACGTGATCGTCCTCAATACCTGCATGGTTCGACAAAGCGCGGAAGATAAGGCGCTCGGACGGCTCAGCTCGCTCAAGCCGCTCAAAACGAAAAACCCCAACCTGATCCTTGGTCTGATGGGCTGCATGGTTGGGTACCGCGATACGAGCGAAATCCGGAAGAAACTCCCCTACGTCGACGTTTTCGCGCCGCCCTCGAACCCCAAGCTGATTATCGACTACATTCTCGAAAAGGAATTTTTGGGCGACCGCGCCGACGAAACCGATCGGACGCAGCATATTGCGCTCAAAGAGGACCCCGCCAGCCGCGGCGGACACCTCGCAAAGATCGAGGCGCAGAAAGTCTGGAACCCCGCTGGGCTGATGCTTCCGAAGAAAGAGCGCGGGCGCGCGGTCAGCGCCTACGTCCCGATTGTGTACGGCTGTTCCCATGCCTGCGCCTATTGCATTATTCCGCACAAGCGCGGCGGTGAACGCAGCCGTGATCCGCAGCAGATTATCGACCATGTCCAGTCGCTTTCAGCGCAGGGAATCACCGAAATAACGCTCCTCGGGCAAATCGTCGATCGCTATGGGCTTGACCATCCGGAATACCCGACGCTGGCGGGTCTCCTCCGCCAGATCCATGAAATTGACGGAATCCGGCGCATCCGTTTCCTGACGAGCCATCCGAATTGGATGACGGATGAGCTGTTGGAAACGGTACGCGACCTGCCGAAGGTCATGCGCCATATCGAAGTCCCAGCTCAGGCGGGGAATGATTACGTACTGGCGGCGATGCGCCGCGGCTACACGGACGCAGCCTACCGGGAACTCATCGCCAAAATTCGCGCGACCATCCCGGGCGTTTCGATTGGAACGGATATTATCGTCGGCTTTCCCGGCGAAACCGAAGCTCAGTTCGAAGATACGGTCGCTCAGCTGAGCGATCTGAAACTCAACGTCGTTCATCTCGCTCGCTATTCGCCGCGGACGGGAACGCTGTCCGAACGGAAAATGACGGACGACGTCAGCGACGCCGAAAAATGGCGCCGGTTCCGCGTGATTGAAGAGCTTCAGGAGGCTATCGCCGCCGAGCTTCATGAACAGCTGCTCGGAACGACCGTCGAAGTTCTCTTTGAAGAAAATAAGCGCGGACGCTGGGTCGGACGGACGGAGAATATGGACCTCGTTTACGTCGACAGCGAGGAGGACCTGACCGGGCGTTATTTCCCGGTCAAGATTGAATGGACCGGACCTTGGACGATGATCGGGAAGATCGTCGAACCCGAGCGGTAAACGTCGAAAACCGAAGAATCAGCCATGATGGACGAAAAATCCTTACGAATGCTTGAATTTGACGAGGTGCGGACACGGTTAAGTCGTTACGCCTCGTTTTCAGCGTCAGCGGAACGTGCGCTTTCGCTCGTCCCGGACGTGGATCCGGAAACGATTGCGCGCAACCTGGCGCGGACGACCGAAGCGCGCCGTCTCCTCAGTATCAACGACTCAATTCGCCTGGGCGGCTGCGTCGATTTCCGCGGTGCGCTGATGACTGCGCGCAAAAGCGGGACGCTCGACGCGAAAACCTTTGTCGAAATTTCGTATACGCTGGCGATCGCCCGTGATCTGCGCAGCTCGCTGATGCACCATGAAAAGGCATACCCGCTATTGGCGGAAATCGCCGAAGAGATGAGCCCGCCGGTCGGGCTGATCGAACGAATCAATCGGACGGTTACCGAGCGCGGCGACGTTCTGGACAGTGCCTCTGATAAATTAGCCGCCGTCCGCCGTGAAATTCAGGTTTCCTACGGGCGTCTGTTAGACCGATTGCAGCATATTCTTAAAGATTCACGATATGCGCCGATGATTCAGGAAGCGATCATCACGCAGCGCAACGGGCGTTACGTCATCCCGATCAAGGCAGAGTATAAAAATACGCTGAAATCTATCGTGCATGACCAGTCCTCGAGCGGATTGACCCTTTTCGTCGAACCCCTCGCGACCGTTGATCTTAATAACGCTTATTACGAACTCCAGCTGCGGGAGCGTGACGAGGTTCAGCGCATCCTGCATGAGCTGACCGCGGTGATCGCCGCCTACGCCGAGCCGCTTGAACGAATCGTTGAGTGTCTCGCGGAACTGGATTTCTTTTTCATGGCGGCGAAGTATGCGGATGCGCTCCGCGCCGTTGAAGCTGAAATTGTCCCCCCCGCGCGCGGATCGAATGTTCCGGTGATCAGTCTCTATGAAGCTCGTCACCCGCTGCTTCCGGCGGATCAGGTCGTTCCAATCGATGTCGCGCCTGAACCGGGAACGATTTCCGTCGTCATCACGGGACCGAACACCGGCGGAAAGACGGTCACGCTCAAGACGATCGGGCTGATGATCCTGATGACCCAGTCGGGGCTGCATATTCCGGCGCAATCCGGCTCCCAGCTCTCCATCTTCCAGAACCTTTTCGTCGACCTGGGCGATGAACAGTCGATTGAGCAGTCCCTCTCCACCTTTTCGGGACACATGACGAATATCATCCGGATCCTGCGCGCCGCCGGCGCGAAAACGCTCGTCCTGATCGATGAATTAGGGTCGGGTACGGATCCGGAAGAAGGAGCAGCCTTAGCCCGCGCCATTCTTGAATATATGATCGGGAAGCATATCCCCAATTTCGTCGCGACCCACTTCTCCGACCTGAAAGCCTATGCCCATGCGGCAGCGGGCGCAACCAACGCGTCCATGCAATTTGACCTGAAAACGCTTCAGCCGACGTATCGGCTGACGATTGGGATTCCTGGACGGTCGAACGCGCTCATGATCGCCAAGCGGCTTGGCTTGATGCCCTCGATACTCGAATCAGCTCAGAAAACAATCTCCCCGGAAGATTCGGGCAGCGCGGAACTCCTCGATGAAATTAACCGCCTGCATGATCTCGCGCGCAAAGCCCGCTCGCAAGCCGACCGTGCGCGTTCACTGGCTGAAAACGAACGGCGTGAATGGGCGCGGAAGATCGAGGAGATTGAAAACGAAAAAGAGAAAATTTTAGCCGCGACCTACGCTGATACGAACGCGGAGTTAGCCGAGCTCCGAGATGAAATCGCGCGGCTCAAACGCGCTTACGTCAATGCCCGACTTCCCCTCGACGCGATTCAGGGTCTCCAGCAGGAGGCAAAGGCGGTCAAGGACGAAGCCAAAAAGGTCGAAAAGTCGATCGAAAAAACCGCCGCAAAAAACAGCGAGCTTCTCCTTCGCGATCGCCCGTTCAAAATCGGTCAGAAAGTCCGCGTCCGTTCGCTCGGTTCGGAATCGCTCGCGATTCTTTCGGCGTTGAACGGCGACGAAGCCGAGGTTCAGCTCGGCGTCCTGCGGATGCGGATTCCGGTCAGCGGGCTTCGTCATCCGAATCAAAGCGACGAAGAAGCGGAAGAAGCGCCCGAAATTCCGGCTCGTCCGGCGGAAAAAATCAGCCCGCCGGTCTTTCACGCTTCGCCGGGGCTTGAGCTCGACCTGCGCGGAATGAACAGCGAAGAAATCGTCCAGCCGTTGGAAAAATACCTCGACGATGCTTCGTTATCGGGAATGCCATTCGTTCGGATTATCCATGGAAAAGGGACGGGAAAGCTCCGTCAGGAAGTTCGGCGGCTTCTCCTTGACGCTCCGCAGGTTAAGTTTATCGAGCGGGGAAAGGACGCGGAAGGCGGCGAAGGCGTGACCATCGCGCACCTTCGCGCCGATTAGATGCGCTTTAGTTGGTACAGGAACGATACCTCATGCGAACTCTGCTGACAACGTCCAAAACGCTCCGTTTACTCGGGCTGATTGTCCTGCTCGTCTGCTTCATTGCCGGATGCAGCCCGCTTAAGATCGAGCGCCTCGACGACGCGACGGCGACCGAAGCGAAAATCCAGACCTCAACGCCCGCGCCGACGCTGACGCCGTCGATCGTCTGGTTCCCGCCGACGGCGACGCCGCTTCCGCTCTTTACCCCGACCGCCGTCCCGACCGAAGACCGGTTGAGCGACCTCGGCGGGGAACTCCTGAGCGACGCGTTCAGCTCAAAAACGGGCTGGCAGACGATGCGCCGGACGGACGGAAATATCACGCTCTCGGACACCGGCATCCTGACGTTTTCGCTTCCGGGGAGCGAGGTGACGCTGACTTCGTTCGCTGATAAGATGGCGTTTTATCAGGATTATTATCTGAGCGTTGACGTGACGCTGTCGTTCTGTACGTATCATGAGGACGCATACGGGCTCCTTTTCCGCGTTGTTGACAGCGATAACTACGCCCGGCTCTGGATCAACTGCATGGGGCAATCGAAGATCGAACGGCGCATTGGCGGTAAATTGACGCCGTTGAACGACTGGGAGCCGAACGGGAAAATCCGCCCGGGCGCACCTCAGAAGTTTACCCTTGGGCTGCGCGCGGACGGATCTAAAATTGAGTTTTATTTGAACGGCGCGTATCAGTCGGAAATTGAAGACCCTGCGCCGGAAAGCGGGTCGATTGGCTTCACGGCGCGGACGTCCGGGATGACGCCGCTGACCGTCAGTTTCTCGAATCTAACGCTGCGGAAGCTGCGTCGCTGAACGTCTCGCGAGGCAGACGCACGCGAGCGGCTCAATGTTTCGAGTTGGACGGTGCGGTGTTTGAGTCATTAAGCAGCTCGGGCGACGGACCTTTTCGCAGGACGCGAATCAACATGCGTTCAATCGACGGGATGAAGAGCATGACCAGTCCGACCGCCGTAATGCACTGACCGACGACGACGCCGTCCGATTGGAGCGGACCGAAAAAAGGAACGCCGGGAAGCGGATGCGACCCGATGCCGAAGACGTCTGCCATGCCGGTGAACATCGACCAGATAAACCCGGTCCAGACGATCCGAATCCCGAACCCGGACGTCAGCGACTCCGGATTGCGGCGGAAAAAGCTGCGGTTGCAGTAGTATCCGCCCAGACAAAGCATTCCCAAACCAAGAATCATGACCGCGGTCTGGACGAAGCCGATGACCGGGCTCCGATCGAGCCCAAAGAAGGACGGTTTCGCGCCTAAAACGAGAACCCCGTATCCAATCACCGTTGACCAGAGCCCGAAACGGAACTGGTTTTGCTGATGAGGACGTTCAACCGCGCGCTCGGTTTCAATCGGATCATACGGTTCGGGCTTATTTAAAACGTAAGTCGACTTCTTTTTCGGCGTTTCGTTCATCGTTTCACTCATTCGTTAATCATTCCTTTCTTCAAAATTCGCCGCCAGTTGCCGTTCAGGATATTGTCGATGTCGCGCTGTGAATATCCGCGGCGGGAAAGCACAGCCTGAATCTTCCCCAAATCGCCGATATGGCGCAATTCATACGGAATTTGCGGAAAGCCAAAACCGCCGTCAAAATCGGTCCCGAGCGCAGCATGCGCCGCGTCGCCGGCGATCTGGCAAATGTGGTCGATATGGTTGACGAGCGTATCGAGCGTCACGCACCGGCGGTCGTCTCCAGCTTTCCACGATGTGTTCAAAAAGCCATTGCAGGGAATGACGCCGATCACGCCATCGCGCTCGATCAGAAGTCGAATCGTATCATCATGCAATAAACGCTGGTCCGGCGGGTTCTGGATCAGCGCCTCGGCGTTTGCATGCGTCGCAACGACAACACCGTCATAACGTTCGATCGCCTGACCCGCGCTTTTCCGATTCATGTGAGAGACGTCCAAAATGAGATGGCGCCCGCTCATGGCGTGAAGCAGGTCGATACCTTCATGGGTGAACCCGTCGCGCGGATCGTCCGCCGCCGCGCCGCAGAATCGCCCGCCCCCCCAAACCGGACCGACGAGCCGCAGCCCTGCGTCCATGTATTCGTCAAGGTCAGCGAAGGATCGCAGCCCTTCCGCCCCTTCCATCAACAGGATCAGCCCCACCGCCGTCGTATTACGCTGATCGGGTTCGTCCCATGCGGCGCAGTGCGCATCGAGTTCAGCGCGTGTCTTGAGAATTTGGAATTTTCCGTCTTCGTCGTCATGCCAACGACGGTAAAAATCGATCTGCGCCATGACCGCGCGGTGAAATTCGTCCCCGTTCCGATATTGAAGCCCGGGTCGCGGTTCGCGCTTTGCGTCGTGGATCCGTTCCGTGAATATCGTCGAAAAAATCAGCCCGACCTCAGCTTCCCGGTATTCGGGATAACCAAGCGTCAGCTCATTCGTCGGATCGGTCGGTTCAGCCGCGCGCGACGCTGCGACCGAACGCTTATAATCCCGTCCGAAATTAATCGCCGCATAGGCGAGATCCTGATGTGCGTCAATAATCCATGTCATGCTGTGGATTATACTTGAAACGGTACCGCTCAGATTTGCGAATTTTAGATGAGGCTGAATGCTTGGGAAAGAGGGTGTCCCAAAATGCTTTTTGCGTGGGGAAGAGAGGTGAATATTTTTATAGTATCGAGATGTCCATGACTCCCACTCTCCGCTCCCCACTCCGCTGCGCTACGGGGACAGGTCGCTTCGGGGGCAGGCCGTTTCGCGGGACGGATTCGGGAGATTCCAGATTCCAGATTCGCCGCAGTCTCTATTTCTTATCATTTTAGTAGTTTTATCCGCAAAGCGGGGTTTATCCCGCGTCTAAATCGTTATTTACCTAAATTGATCCGCAAAGCGGGGTTTGTCCCGCACCCAAATCCGTTATTTACCCAAATTTAACCGCAAAGCGGGACGCACCGACTTCCATTCATAGATACTGGTATAGTCGATGATGCCGGCAGAGGTGACAAATGCAGCAATTCCTGAAGTGCCTGGAGACCGTAGCCACCACCAGCCGTTTCCGTTGCTCCAGTTCTCTTCTGCGCCACTCGAGATCGCGTACTTCGTCAATTTCATGATTCTGTCTTCGCTATTGCTGAAATACATCTCTACCTCCTCAATGTTCAATAGTAAGATGTAATCCTCTGTATCATTACCTGCTTTTATTGAATAATTTGGTTTATTGTCCTTGACGACGTATGTTAGTTCGATTTTTGCCCTTTCGCCATCATCGAACGCAGTATTATAAAAATCGTTATTTAGCCACTCCCGCAGTGTGCAATCCTTCCACATAATTGCGTGGTAACCTTCATCGTACGGTTTCGCGTCCAGCCCCATGACGCTCACGATCAGCGCCGTCTCTCCATCGATCGCCAAAATGCGCCATTCGATTTCCTCCGCGCCATTGCTCAGGTCATTGTCCTGCTCGTATCTTCCGAATTGGATAATATCCCCGACTTTGAGACCCGCTATCTGCGTCGCCGTCTGCGCATGAGCTGCGGTTTGCGTTGCTTCGGCTACTATCTGAGTTTCATTTCCGATTGCTGGATATGTCGTCCATATTGTCGCCTGTGTCTCCGCGACCGACGCCGCATGGGTTTCGATCCGCGCCGTCTCCATCAGGTGCGAATCGAATGTCGCCTGCGCCGCTGTCCGTTCCGCCCCTACCGTCCCCGTCGCGATTTGCGCATCTCGCTCTGCTGTCCCTGTCATGACCTGCGCTTCTTTAGCTTTCGTCGCGGTGATCGCTTCCACCTCTGACGTTGCTCGTCCCGAAGCCGCTGTCTGTTCCATCATCGCCAATTCCAACGCGTCGCGTGTCTCCACTATGCTGTTTTTGCCGCGATTCTGTAACCCGAAGAATCCCCAGATCAGCACGGCTACCAGAACCAGCCCAAACGTCAGCGCTCCCCATGGAATGCGCTTCGCGGGCGCACTTTGCGGGTGAACGTCACGAGAACCCGCGTCCGCTTCCGCGCGCACTTTCGCTAAGTCCGTCTTCCCGATTTCGAGCGACGACGCAGTTGATTCACTCTTCCGGGGCAGCGACTGAAAGCCGGAGTTCGACGTCTGCCCCATGGCACGGTTCGTTTGCGCCTGAAGACGCAGCCCCTCAAAGTCCAGCAAGTACTCTTTCGTCGTCGGGTAGCGCTCTTCCGGGTCTTTCGCCGCAGCCCGGTCGAGGAACTTCTTGACCGATTCGCTGATTTCCGCCACGAACTGACGCGGGTCAGGGAGAGGCTCGCTCATTTGCTTAAAAAGAATATCGACCGGCGTATCGGCGGTGAACGGTTTCCGTCCGGTAATCAGCTCGTAGAAGACAATCGAGAGCGAATACATATCCGATCGCGCGTCCACCTGCTTTCCGCGCCCCTGCTCCGGTGACATGTACTCCGGCGTGCCAATCCCCACGCCGGTCGC